>JASEHH010000209.1 GCA_030017685.1 Thermodesulfobacteriota bacterium
GTGGGTTTTGACCTGATTCCAAAGGAGACTTTCGGCGAATATGGTTATGGGGTGATTCCGGATGTGATCGATGGCCTGGCCTTCGAGAGGCTGAATTCCGCATCCGGACCGACAACGGGCGAAATCAGAAGGCCTTCGGATGGTAAAGTCCCGAAGGAGGTTGTTTTCATCCAGTGCACGGGATCAAGAGACCCGGAACGGTATATGCCCTACTGCTCACGGGTCTGCTGTATGTACACGGCCAAGCATGCCAGGCTTTACAAACATAAAGTCCATGATGGGCAGGTCTATATCTTCTATATGGATATCCGGTCAACCGGGAAGGGATATGAGGAGTTCATCCAGCAGGGGATGGAAGAGGAGGGGATCCTCTATCTCCGAGGCAGGGTTTCCCGGATATTCAGGGATGACGGAAAGATCGTGGTCTGGGGTGTCGATACGCTGACAGGAAAGAAGGTGGAGGTCTCTGCGGATATGGTCGTCCTGGCCACTGCCATCATTCCGCAAGTGGAGACGAAGGGGCTGGCTCAAAAACTCGGGATCAACACGGATGAATATGGGTTCTTCACAGAGGCGGAGAGGAAACTCCGGCCTGTGGAAACGAATATAGAAGGGATCTACATCGCAGGCTGTGCTCAGGGGCCGAAAGATATTGCCGATGCCGTGGCCCATGCCAACGCTTCGGCGAGCAAGGTCCAGGGGCTGTTTGCAAAACATAAGGATGTATGAGGTTGGAGGAGCGGCCTTCAGCCTTGAGGGAAGAGGATAAAGATTTTGCCTCAAGCGCAGCGGCCTTCAAGCGAAGCGATCCTCAAACCTTAAGCAAAGCGATCATGAAAAAACTCGGTGTTTTTATCTGCCATTGCGGAGTGAACATTGCGGGCACGGTTGATGTGAAATCGGTGACTGGGAAAATGGGAAAGGTGGAAGATGTCGCCCATAGCGCCGACTACATCTATATGTGCTCCGAACCCGGGCAACAGATCATCCGGGAAGCCATTCGTGAAAAAGGTTTGGATGGGGTGGTGGTAGCCTGCTGTTCGCCGAGCATGCATGAGAACACCTTCAGAAAGGCGGTTAAATCGGAAGGGATGAATCCCTATCTCTGCGAGATCGCCAATATCCGGGAACAATGCAGTTGGGTCCACCAGAAGGAAAAGGAGAAGGCGACAGAGAAGGCCGAGGAAATCATTCTGGCAACCCTGGAGAAGGTGAGAGAGAATGAGAAGCTTGAAGCCATTTCGGTTTCCATCAACCGGAGCGTACTCGTCATCGGCGGAGGGATTGCCGGAATGACTGCGGCCCTCGATCTGGCAGAGGGAGGTTATGAGGTAATCCTGATCGAGAAGGAGCAGGCTCTGGGCGGACATATGACCCAGCTTTCAAAAACCTTCCCTGATCTTCATCCGGCCCTTCCGGATCTCCTCGCAAAGGCAAGGGAGATAGAAGGGCATCCGGGGATCGATCTCCACTGTTATTCAGAGATGGAGGATGTGAAGGGCTATGTGGGAAATTTCGAGCTGACAATCCGGAAGAAGGCAACCCATGTCGATTGGGAAAAGTGTAATGGTTGCGGCCTCTGCATCAGGGATTGCCCTGTGGAATATGTTTCCCAATTTGAGAGGGGACTGGGGGTTCGAAAGGCGGTCGACCTGCTCTATCCCCAGAGCGTTCCCAATAAGCCTGTGATCCATCGCAGTCATTGCCGATATTTTATTGATGGAAGTTGCAGGAGGTGCGAAGAGATCTGCCCTGAGAAAGCCATCCGGTTCAAACAGGAGGATGAACGGATCGGGAAGAAGGTTGGAGCCATTGTCGTGGCCACGGGATTTGAACTCTATCCCGGGGAGCGGCTCGGTGAGTACGGATATGGAGAGATTCCGGATGTGATCGATGGCCTCGCCCTGGAGCGGATGCTTTCAGTCGATGGGCCCACAAAAGGAAAGATCATCCGGCCCTCCGACGGAAAGGTTCCAAAGGAGATGGTCTTCATCCAGTGCGTGGCATCGAGGGACCCGGACCGGTATATGCCTTACTGCTCCCGCATCTGCTGTATGTACACAGCCAAACAGGCGAAGATTTATAAGGAGCAGGTCCCGGACGGACAGCCCTATATCTTTTACATGGATATCCGGTCGGATGGCAAAGGCTACGAGGAATTTTTACAGAAGACGATCGAGGAGAAAGGGCTTCTCTACCTCAGAGGCCGTGTCTCCAGGGTCTTTCAGGATGATGGGAAGGTGAGGGTATTAGGGGTGGACACCCTTACGGGGAAGATGGTTGAAGTGGCGGCGGATATGGTCGTATTGGCCACAGCCGTTGTTCCGAGTGATGGCGTGAAAGATCTGGCCGCCAAACTGAGAGCGACTGTCGACCGCCATGGTTTTTTAACAGAGGCCCATATCAAACTTTATCCCGTGGAAAGCTCGACCAAGGGAATCTACCTGGCCGGTTGCGGTCAGAGTCCGAAAGATATCTCGGATACAGTTTCACAGGCCTCAGCCACGGCCAGCAAGATTCAAGCCCTGCTTTCAACGGATAAGCTCCTTCAGGACCCATTGATCGCTTTTGTTGATGAAAATATTTGCAGTGGGTGTGGCATCTGCGTTGAGATCTGTCCCTATCAGGCGAGGGAGATGGATTCCCGCCGGGGGATCTCGATTGTCCATAGCGCACTTTGCCAGGGATGCGGAGCCTGTATTGCGGCTTGCCCAAATTTCGCTTGTGAGTTAAGAAATAGTTCGTCCATCCAGACCCTTCGGATGATGGATACGTTTATTGCATAAACATTTAGGTTAAGGTTCAGGTTTAGGTTTAGACCAGAATTTACACTATGCGCTATGCCCTCTGCGCTATGCGATAGAAATGGAGGAGATGACATTGGAAACAGCTCTAAATAGGGAGAAGGTTGGTTCCTCCTTTCTGGAGGAAGCAGAGAAACGGAGCGGGGAAAACCTCAGCCTCTGTTATCAGTGCCTCAAGTGCACGGCGGGTTGTCCCACCGCCCCTATCATGGATATCCGGCCCAACAGCCTTATACGAATGATCCAGATGGGGATGAAACAAGAGGTCCTGGGAAGCAGCGCCATCTGGCT
>JASEHH010000210.1 GCA_030017685.1 Thermodesulfobacteriota bacterium
GACATCTCTCTTAATCGAATGATTCGGTGTATAGTTGAGATCGCAGAGAGGATCCGGAACCTCATAGTGAATCGTGGGAGGAATCGCCCCTGTTTCAAGAGTCAAAACCGTTGCCACTGCTTCGATCCCCCCTGCTGAGCCGAGACAGTGTCCCACCATCGACTTGATCCCGCTGATGGAAATCTCCTTTGCCCTCTCTCCGAACACCCTTTTGATACCTCTCGTCTCAGCGATGTCATTAAAAGGCGTGGCCGTGCCATGGGCATTGATCGTATCGACTTCTTCCGGTGAGACTCCAGCATGAGATAATGCGCCTCTTATCACCCTTTCCACACCCTCTCCATTGGGTTCAGGTGCTGTGAGATGATAGGCGTCGGCGCAGATCCCATATCCTAAAAACTCAGCGTGGATCAAAGCATCCCTTCTCAGGGCATGTTCCAGTTCTTCAAGGATAAGAATACCTGCTCCTTCGCCGATGACCAGGCCCTGCCTCCTTTTGTCAAAGGGCCTGCAACCTTTGGGATCGACCAACTTCAGACTGTTGAACCCGCTGTAGGAGACCTCGCAGAGAGAGTCACTTCCGCCACTGACCATCACATCGGCCAGACCCATCTGAATCATCTCATAAGCCACACCGATGGAAGCAGAGCTTGAAGAACAGACCGTTGCGGTGGTCGTCCGGGGACCTTTCAGCCCTGATTCAATGGCGATGAGGTCGGTGGTGGTGGCGAGGGAATAAGAGACGAGGAGAGAAGGGGAAGGCATCCCCTTTCCCTGATAGAAATCTCTGAAATACTTTTCAACTGAGAGGATCCCTCCTGATCCTGCTCCCAGGATGATCCCAGCCCTTTCTTTGTCGATGAGGTCTTTATCAAGACGAGCAGACCTCCACGCCTCCCTGAAGGCGACCAGTCCGAATTGGTCACACCGGGAGAAGCGGCGGGCCTCCTTTTTCGAAAAATGTGTTTCTCGATCCAAACCAGTGACCTCAGCCGCCGTCCTGGTCCGATAGGGAGAAGCATCGAAGACCGTAATCTCCTTTGCCCCATCCTTTCCTTCAATCAGGGAATTCCAGAATCCAGGGACACTATTCCCCACCGCACTCACGACACCCAGACCCGTAATGACAACCCTCTTTCTCATTTGATCTCTGTGACCTTCACATCTTTTGGAAGCCGAATCTCAAAATCAGAATCAGCAAGCCCCATATTTACTCTCACATTGGAGTATCGGAGGGTTGTTGTATCTCCGTTCTTTTCAACCATCTCCATGGCCGTCATCGTCCAGTCCTTTTTTGAGATCCACATCCTCGTCTTAACAAATAGGGCATCTTTCACTTTGGGCAAAATCTCCAGTGCCAGAACGGTCTCCCGGTCCTCCACAATCCTCCACTGAGCCAGTTTCTCCTGAAAAGGGTCCTTTGAGAAGAGCATGTATTTTTCAACAACAGGGTTCCCCTGGACCTGGTAGCGTTCTGCCATCTTCTCTTCCTTGAAGTAGAGAAGGAAGGTCTTGCCATCGTAAACCATCTGGCTTGTTTCGGGATGAAAGAATTCGATGGAGATCTTATCCGGTTTCTTAAATCGAATTTTTCCCTTTGAGATCACCTTCTCTTTAAGCAAGGATATCTTCTTCTCCTGGAGGAGGTCGGCGGAAAAGTCCTTTGTCTTTTCACGGGACTCCCTTATCCGTTGCACGACTTCATCAACGGTCAGGGTCTGTGCTTCAATGGAAGCAAAAGGTAGGAAAAGGGAAAAGACTAAGATTAAAAAAATGAAGGTTTTGTAAAAAGCCTGAAAAGGCAATGTTTTGTCATTCCTGCGCAAGTCCCGCTCTAAGCGGGATCTTTTCGTACAGTTAGAATCCCATAGATTCCCGTTTTCACGGGAATGACAACTTTTTACGAGTTCATCAAGAATAGGCTTCGCCATCGATCATTACCCCTTAAAGCCCAATACGGTTTTACTCACTCCAGGCAAAAGGAATCTCTTTCCGCTCATGTGGAATAGGGCTTCGGAGAGATTCCCAAAGACAGATGAAGCGATTTTCTTTCCCGGTTCCCGTGGAAGCGTGTATCCGCCGATGAAATGCCTCCATTCCTTAAATCCTGCCTTTTCCAGACATTGCTGGATCATTTTGGGTGAAAAGTCAGAGAGATGAGCGGGCAGGTCATAGAGCCGGTTCTCGATGCCAAAAAAACGGAGGAGGTTCTTGATCGGTGTGGTATGGGGATATCTCAACAGGAGAAGCCCTCCGGGTTTAAGGATTCGATAACACTCTTTCAGAAAGGCCATGGGATCGGGGAGATGTTCAATCACATAGAAGCCGCTCACCACATCGAAATCGCTTTCCGGAAAACCAACTTTCTCCAGCGGCCCAAGATGGAGGGTGAGACCCAGGACATCTTTTGCATAATCCATAGCTTTTCGAGAAATCTCCACACCCACGACCTCCCATCCCCTCCCCCTCATCTCCGAGAGAAAGAACCCAAAACCGGCTCCCACATCTAACAGCCTGCCTCTCTTTTTGTAACGCTCTATAAGATTGGCCGCCTTTTGGAAGATCGACTGCATCATCCTCTGCCAGGCCTCGACCGAAGATTCGTCCTCCGGAAGATAGTCCTGATAGAAGCGTAAGAGGGATCTGCTTGTCGGTCTCGGATTAAGATAGATGAACCGGCATGAAGAACACCTTACCATTTGTAAAGAATCTTCCCGATGGAGAAGGAGATGTTTCGGCCCTCCACAGAAGGGACAATCGATTTCCTCCATTTCGATATCCACTTCATTCCTCATCCGCTATTCTGCGCCGGGGTGGATTCAATCCACATCTCCACGGTTCGGGTGGAAAGAGTCCAATTCTTCAGCGCGGACTCCTTTAAAAAGTTTCGACATTCCTCCAACGTATAGGAGGATCGGATGGATTCTAAAAATCCTTCCTTTGCCCTGGGATGGCTTTTAAAAAAGAATTTCCACAGGACATTAAAGCCCCAGATCAGGAAGGGCGATGAATCTCTATGAAAATCAACGATAACAAAGCCCCCTCCTTCTTTCAAGG
>JASEHH010000080.1 GCA_030017685.1 Thermodesulfobacteriota bacterium
GATCTGGCAGGACCTTCACCTGCTTGCCTGGTAGTTTTATAGGCTGCACGGTCAGGCTTTCAAGCATGCATTTACAATAGCGAGTCAATAAAGAGCTTGGGGGGCAAACCTTTAGAATTCGATTAAGCACAAAGAGGTGTCATCCAAATAAAAGTTGGCCCTTCCATTAAAATGAAGATGGGGAGATGAGGGGACAGGGAGATAGGGTGATAGATTCATCTATAAAAGGCTTATCATTAAAATAGCATGGGGGATAGCATTGACAAACGGGGCAAAATGTAATACATAATTTATAAAAAAGTAATACGGGGGTAGTTGCCATGGACGTTGTAAAAGCTACGATCAAGGGCCAAATCCTCATCCCGGCATCACTGAGAAGAAAATATCGAATTGAGAGGGGAACCCCTCTGCGTGTTTACGGTGGAAAGAACCGTATCATCCTTGAGCCTGTGGATCGAGACCCGGTGGAAGAAGGTCGAGGCATGTTGAAGACCAAAGGTAGAATACTCAAGTCTCTGACCGGTGATAGGAAAAGGGAAGCGAAGCAATGAAACGATACGTCTTAGACAGCTACGCCATGATCGCCTACTTTGAAGACGAGCCGGGCGCAGATCGAGTGGCACAGATATTGAGGCAACTTATCCAAGGCAAAGCAAAAGGATACATGAGCGTCGTGAATTGGGGTGAAGTTTATTACAACACCATGAGGGAGGAGGGGGTAGCTGAGGCCGAAAAGGTCATCCTTCAATTGGATAAATTTCCGATTCAGGTTGTCGAGGTAAATAGAAACTTCGCCTATGAGGCAGCGAAATTAAAGGGGAAGTATCGCATTGCTTATGCGGATTGTTTCGCTGTCGCCCTATCAGTAAAATTAAATGCTTCCCTTGTCACAGGTGATTCCGAGTTCAAGAAGCTGAAGGAACGAATTTCCATTCAATGGATCGATTGACCATGAGGTTTCAGCCTGTGGGAAAAGAACAAACAACAATCATCAGTCATCAGGGACGTTCGTGCAGAACGTGCTTAGAACCATTAAAAACAAAAAGAAACCGGTGTCATCCATAAAAAAGAGGCGATGGGGTTATCCATTAAAAGGCACCTGTCAAGAGAAAAAGCTTGACAAAGCTCTTTGATTTTCATTATGGTGGGTCATCCTGGTGATGACACAACCCTTTTTGAAAAATTGATCCTATCGGGGCGGAGATGACCGGAATACTTCGCCTGCCTCTTATCCCCATACTGATCGCTTATGCGATCGGGCTCTTTGGCGGCCAATTCAACCTTCCCCTGCCTTTTCAGGGACCGCTTCTCCTCTTCATCCTCCTTGGCTTGTGGATCCTCCTGATCCTTCTGAAAAGAATCCGATGGGCTTCCTGGATCGCCCTCTCTTTCTTCCTCGTTCTCGGACTCGTTTCAATTCAAAGCTACCTCCATCCAAAGTTTTCTCCCTCCCATATCTCCCGTTTCATCGGTTCTGAACGAATCCTACTGGAGGGAACGATCGATCGCTCCCCACAACGGACCCGAACCGGGAGCCAACTTCTGATCAAATCTCACAGGATCATCTCCGGAGACCGCCACATCTCCGTGGAAGGCCATCTCCTCCTTTTTCTGAAAGAGAAAACACCCTCTCTCCGTTTAGGAGACCGGATCCGACTCCTCTGCACACTTCATCGGCCACACGGGTTTCGTAATCCGGGCGTTTTTTCCTACGAACGCCACCTCGCCCTTGAAAGGATTCATGCTGTCGGATTCTTATCCGATGATCAGATGTGGGTCAAAGTAGGCAAGGGTTTTAAAAACCCCATCCTCTTGAAAATCGAATCATGGAGGGATCACATCCGAGATTTTTTAGAAAAAGAAGCAACCCTGCCCTCTTCTTCCATTTTTCAGGCCCTGGTTCTCGGAGAACAGGGAAACATCCCCGAAGATATCAGAGAATCTTTCATTACCACAGGGATCGCCCATCTTCTGGCCATTTCAGGAGATCATCTTGGGATTGTGGCCCTTCTCTCTTTTTCGCTCTTCCTCTGGGTGATGAAGCGTTCTGAATTTCTTCTCCTTTCCATTCCGGTTAAAAAATGGGCGGCTGGCCTGACCATTCCTTGCCTCTTCCTCTACACGTTCATCGCTGGCGGAGGAATCTCTGTGATACGGGCAACGATCATGGTCATCACTTTCTTTTTCTCCATTGTCTTCGACAAGGAGAGGCACCTCCTCCACACCCTCGCCCTGGCTGCCTTTCTCATCCTCCTTTGCTCGCCTCCTTCCCTTTTCGATGTCTCCTTCCAGCTCTCCTTTTTAGCCGTCCTCTCGATTCTTTACCTGGTGCCACGCATCTACCGGGATTTGAGAGGAGAAGAAATTTACATCCCCCCGGAAATCTCATGGAAACAGAAGATATGGAAATATGTGAACCTCTCTTTCATTGTCACCGTTGTCGCCATCCTGGGAACCGCACCCTTTGTTGCGCTCCATTTCAACCGGGTCTCTCTGATCGGATTTCTTGCCAATCTCTTTATCGTCCCCTGGGTGGGTTTTCTCATCGTTCCCATCAGCTTGATCGCCTCCATCTTCTCCTTCTTCTTCTATCCCTTTGCCGGCCTTCTGATCACAGTGGACCAATTTCTTGCAACCCTTCTTTTCAAAGTCGTGGCCTTCTTCGCTTCCATCCCTTTTGCGTCCATCTATCTCCCCACTCCCACAGCCATTGAAATGATTCTCTACTATCTCCTCCTCTTCTTAGGGGTGCATCTTCGGAAAGGGAAAAAGATCAACCCTTCGATTTTCCGGCCTGAAGGCCGAGGCTTGCCTTCGACCCAAGCTCAGGCCGAGGGGCTCAGGGTTGACCCTGGGCGGCGCTTCTTTACCCTGCCTTCAAAAACGGGGCTTGGCGCCGCCGAATGGGTCAAATATCTTTTTGTTGGAATCTGCATTCTTTTCGCCGCCGATTTGGCTTACTGGAACCTCAAGGACGCCTTTCGTAAAAACCTTCACGTCACATTCCTCGATGTGGGCCATGGAGACTCCATTCTGGTCGAATTCCCAAAGGGAAAGAGGATGTTGATAGACGGAGGGGGCTTCCATGAGGACCGTTTTGATGTCGGAAAAAATGTGATCGCACCTTTTCTCTGGAAGAAGAAGATTCAAAGAATTGACACCCTTGTCCTGACCCATCCTGACCCGGACCACCTCAAGGGTTTGAATTTCATCGCCTCCCAATTTAAAATCGGCCGGTTCTGGGACAACGGGCTTCGGGAAGATTCGGAATTCTACCTCGAGTTAGAAAAGACGCTTCAGAGGAGAAACATTGACCGCTTCACCCTGAATGAGAACATCAACTCTCAAATGATCAATGGGGTTGAGATCTCCTTCCTCAATCCACCGGCCGGAAGTGCTGGACCTGTTCGTCACCGAAATCCTGCCTATATCAATAACCAGTCTCTGGTGATAAGACTGAGGTTTAAGAATATCATTCTCCTCCTGACAGGAGATGTGGAAAAGGAAGCAGAGGAACGGATGGTGAGAAAAGGGTATCCGCTCGGGGCTCATATTCTGAAAGTCCCCCATCACGGGAGCTCCTCGTCAAGCAGTCTCATCTTTCTTGAAAAGGTGAAACCTGACCATGCGATTATAAGCGTCGGAGAACGAACCATTGGCCGGCTTCCCCACCCGGAGGTCATAGAGAGATATAAAAGATTGGGTTCAAAGATCTTCAGAACGGATCAACACGGAGCCATCTCGGTAATTACAGATGGTGAGAAAATCGAGATCAAGACTTTCCTGAAAAGATAACACTTTAGCTCTTTGAAAAGAGACCTTTAGTGTATCACCCAAGTTGTCATTCCCGTGAAAACGGGAATCCAGAAATGGGAGGAATAAGACTGGATTCCTGCTGGAGTTTATCCCGATGAAAATCGGGGCAGGAATGACGAATCCGTTGAATGCCCTGTTTGCCGTAGTTTTTCAAAAAGCTAAATTGATACCTGAAAAGATATAATTGAAAGGCTGGTTGGTAAAACTATGTTTAAAACTTCACAAAAAAGGGAAGATTTCTTTCTCTGCTTTCTCGGGAAGAAAGATTCTATAAACTCTTTGAGTACTCTACATATCGGCCACGCTCGAATCCGAGGCGTTTGAAGAAGCCCTGTAAATCGCCATCCCGCTCATTCAGCACCACGCGAATCAGTTTTATCTTTTTAGCGCGACACTTCTCCATGAGCGCCTGAATGAGCTTGGAGGCGATGCCCCGTCTCTGGTATGCCGAGTCAACCCCGAAGATCTGGATGACACAGGCCTCGGAAAGCTCCTCACGGACATAGGTGAGGTAGGCCAGGACAAACCCGACAAATTGATTGTCGACCTCAGCCACAAAGCTCACATCGACCTCGCCTCCCAATCCCTTCCGGACCAGGTCCTGATAAGTGACGGCCCTATCCATGCCGCTGATCTTCCGATCCACCTCCAGAATACCATTGATATCCTCAGGCTCCATGGGTCTGATCTTCACTTCTGCCATCTTTCTCCACCTCCTTTTGTGCTTTTAACATTTATCATTATTTATTAAATTGCGACAAAAAAGTCAATGTTTTTACTTCGATTTTTTTATTTCGATTGACTTTTAGTCGTGGATTCCATAAATTTCACTATATGTCAAACCTATCAAGCCAAAGTGTTGAGAAAGTTCAGGAAGCGCTAAAAGCGCTCGGTTTTTCAAATGAGGTGATGGAATTACAATCCACCACACGAACCTCTGCTGAAGCGGCTCAGGCAGTCGGATGTCAGGTGGAGCAAATAGCCAAATCGATTGTTTTTCGATCTAAACACACGGACAAACCCATTTTGGTCATTGCCAGCGGTCCAAATCGAATCAATGAGAAGAAGATTGAGGCATTGATCTCCGAGCCCATTGGTAAAGCCGATGCCAATTTTGTGCGCCAGAGGACCGGATTTGTCATCGGTGGTGTTCCCCCGGTGGGTCACCTTGAGAAGATCGAAATCTTTATCGATGAGGATCTTCTGAAATACGATGAAATCTGGGCCGCGGCCGGCACGCCCAATGCGGTTTTCAAACTCACCCTTTCGGACCTTGTTAAGATGACAGAGGGGCGCGTCGTATCCATTAAATGAGTCGGGATAAAAAGGGTTCAAGGATTCAAGGGTTCGAGGAGTTAAGGGCAATCATTTAAAAGGAGGAAGGAGATGGAACTCAAGACGGAACGAATAGAGATCCCCGAGGGGTGCAATGTGATCTTTGGGCAGACCCACTTTGTCAAAACGGTGGAGGATCTCTTTGAGATCCTCATAGGAGCTGTTCCCGGTATTAAATTCGGGATCGGGTTCTGCGAGGCATCGGGGCACTGCCTTGTCCGGGGTGAGGGAAATGATGAAGCGCTCAAAGAGGCGGCCATGAATAATGCTTTCAGAATTGGCGCCGGCCATAGTTTCATCATCATTCTGAAAGACGCCTTCCCCATTAACATCCTGAACGCGGTGAAGATGTGCCAGGAGGTCTGCACCATCTACTGTGCCACGGCCAATCCTGTAGAGGTCATCCTGGCCCAGTCAGAACAGGGCAAAGGCGTGCTCGGCGTCATTGATGGCTCGTCTCCGAAAGGAATCGAAAAAGAGGACGGAGTGGCCTGGAGGAAAGAACTGCTGAGAAAATTTAAGTATAAATTATAAACCGCTATGGCAGAATCGTCAGCACAAATTGCTATGTCGGTGCTAATACCGTGTTAACCTTATTCTTACAAAAATCTTGCGAAAGGAAACACTTGAAGCCCTGCCTACCGACAGGCAGGCCGGAATCCTTGCCCCTTTCTCCCAATGAATTAGGAGAAGGACCATAAATGACAGGAACGGTTTCCTCGAAGAGATCCTCAAAACCGGTGAAATTATTTATATCGTGGATGAGTCGTAGGATTTGATGCTCAATGGATTAGAATAATAAGTTGTTTTAGAACCTACGTCCCCTCCCCTCTTGCCTTGTTATTTTTTTGCCGAACGTTAAAATCAGCGGGGCGTATTTCGCATCCGCTGGATTGGGTTGTTAGGTGGCATTTGTAAGTAATGTTTTCACATCAATATCTGCATAGTATTTGGCTGCTAACTCTGAAGATAACTTTATAGTATCAGTATCATTTTGATGATCATATATTATAAGTGAAATATTCTTACCAAACTCCCATAATAAAGTACCCTGAGGTGAATTATCCCCACTTGGAATTATATTTTTATGCTTCGTATATTCTATGGTACGCATATTCAATTCATCAATAAAGAAGGCATCCATGACTATTGAAACATCCGCAATAATATAATCATCGGCCTTGTTTCTCATTGTTGGACTTATACGGACCTTTTCTTTAACATCAAGAGTCTTTCTGAATTTGGGGAACGATTCTGAAAAAGAATCACCCTTTAAGGTTTCGGATATTAGAGCAACTAACAGATCTATATACTGAGTTCTGTCTTTAGGCCCAAAGAAATGAAATAAAACTCTATCTGTCAAATGAATAAATAACATCAAATATTCGACAGTAATTTGACTAAACACTAGAGGGACTAATGGATAACTTGTAACACTTTGAAAATTAGAGTCCAAAGAACTCGCGCATTTTAGCGAATTGACAATAATTTTACCTGCAATTGTTGCAATTTGATCAAATAAGAATTTGTCTGTTCTTTTTTTTCTGAGAAAGTTTTTCATGTAGTTGCCAGTTATTTTGCGCACTCTTCTTTCGATCATCCTTCGCAAGCCGCTCTTTTCAACCGCATTTGGTATGTCGTACTTAATCACATCTAAGTACAGGTCAACCATATAGCGGTATAGACGTGGCTGTGTCGCTTTGTCAATCTTTCCTAATGATTCAATAAATGAAGGAATGAGGCCAACTTTCATTTCCAATAGGGAGACGCGCTTAGCAAATGTCTTGAGACGATTCTTTGGATTGCCCTTCTCCGGCATAATTCGTGATTGAAAATACTGTTCAGAAGGAAGAGTCGCAAGTTCGTCCATGTAGGAATATACAAGCCTGATGGAATCAGCCAGCTCCTGTGGTATATCGTCTATTCTAATCGTTTTTTCATTCATACAGCTAACGATAAAGGTCAGCGGTGGCTGTAAGCCATCCGCTGGAGTGACTTGTTGGGCTTTTTTTCGCCATAATGTTCATACTACGCAGGGATAAATTTGCGTATATAGCGATTAATATATTCGGAAGACAGCTTTGAGTCTAAAATGCCTTTATTGATTCTATCGATGTATTCTTGCTTGGGCTCACCCTCATGTTCGACTGGATCGACATATACCAGACATTTCAGACTTTGACCATCAACTTCAACCGTGATCGTTTCTTTCCGATAAGCACCGTTTTGAACACCTTCCTTAATGTCTAATGTGGATTCATCCGAATCAGATATTTCGTAAACAATACCTTGAACCTCATCTTGGCTAGATTTAACAATATTCGCATATCCACGCTTTGAAATAATCCATCGATAACCCTTCAGAATACCATTGCCGACTATTTTATGGTTTGGACATCTTTCCCTCATTTGCTGCAGCCACAGATTAGAACCGTATGCAAAGTAGAGTTTCATATTCCCCCCTCGCCCAACGTAAAGGTCACCGGGAGCCGGGTTTATCGGCGATCCGGTGGACCGCCTTGTTGGGCGATTTATTGGGTTTATTTCTATATAGTGCGTCACTTGCCAAGTTTGCCAACGAAAGACAAAACTTCGCCCACTATTCTAGGAGAAAATGAACAGCCGAGAAGTATAAATAACCCGAGCCATGGATTCCACCGAAAAGCTCCAATGACGCCAATTGCTAAAAAAAGGATCATGAGAACTTTTCTTAGCATGGTTGTCGGGAGCCAGAAGGACATTTGATAACCAGCAAGCATTGATGCTGTTCTTACCAGTTCTTGTCTTTGTTCGGTTGTTAGGCTATCGTCTCCAAGTGACTCTTGTATCAGGTCCAGCATTTGCCGCCCTTTTTCCTTAAGTAAATGTTTCGCTGCCTCATCACTCTGCTTAGCTTCTTCTTTTAACCCTGCCTGAAGTTCAAGAAATTCGTGCTTTTGCTTATTGGTTAAGGTGTCACTTCCCGACAACTTGCCGAGCAATTCGGATAGCTCCTTCGGTGATAGGCTCCTGAGTTTTTCTTCTATCTCATCGTCAATCATTAATGAATCTCCTTTCCGGGTCATCGAGTGCAGCGCGTTCGCCCGACCGAAACGGTCGGGCGAACGCCCTTTTTCGCCGATTGGCTGCACCACCTCGTTGGGCATTCTGCGCGCTGTTCAAGTTTGGTTTAAGTAGTCCGGAGACCTTCACCAGAAACTGATCGATTTCGTTTACGATCCGTTCTTGCACCGTCCGGCTCCAGCCTTTAGGCAATGGTTTGTCTCTCATACGTTCTATTGAATAGCGCCGTGGCCGCAGAACCGGTTTCCTGCCATTATAGTAAAGATGCCATAGGGCGTCGTGGAGGGATGCCAGAGACACGCACAGCCGTTGAAGCTCTCTGATGTTGGTCTTCTTGAAAAGTGCATCGGTTTCGGCTTGGCCAGACACTTCGTTATGAGCGAACAATTTACGCCGTATGTCGCGGTAATTGCTTTCATAGGTCTTCCTCCACTTGGCAATGTGAGAACGAAGACGCCTGAAATCTTCTGATGTGGGTTCATAGACATCTTGCAAGTAATCATCCAGCCATTCCGGCCGTGCTGCCTCTGTCCCCTGTTTCCGGCGCGCGAGCTCATCCTTCGAGAAAAGGTCGGGATCCTTCTGCGCTGTACGAATCAAGCGGTCAATATTGTGTTGTGAACTCTGATCAAAAACGCGTCCAAGTGCAATGAAAGCGGCCGTTTGAAGGGCACCTAGACTGGTGTTCCAAAAAAGTGGGGCCTCGTTGAGGAGTCTGTGAACAAGGCTATTACGAGCGGCCACCCTGTGAACGGTGAGATAGGCATAGAGAAACTGAATAGCAGCTTCAGCCTCCTTACGGAAAGTTTCGAGTTCATACTCAAACACTGCGTTCTGGCTCTTCATCTTCCTTTCCTATCCCCAACGTTGACCATAACCGGCGTGCAAAAGCAAAGCGAAGCGGCGCTTTTGCACGTCCGTGTTGATGGTGTTGTTAGCCCTTGTATTATTGTTTGAATTCATCTGATGGCTCTCGGTCAGAATAGATATAAACAGAATTACCAATGGGGTCGATTACAGAAAACCCTCTATCTCCCCAAGGGTGATCTTCCAATGGCATTACAACCTGTGCCTGGTGCCTGGGGTCGGCCCTTGACACGGGACAATCTCTCCTCATAACCCCATATAGAAGAGGAACCCACTCTATTTTTTTAAAGTTTTGAACTTGGGATGATATTATCAAATCGGAATAAAAATGCAACAACAATTTTAAGGAAGCCCCATTCTTTTGGTAAGTTCTACCTTAAGAAACAGAATGTTGTTGACAAATCTGTCAACAAATAATATCATTTGACCCATGAAGTTCGGCAGTTATCTTCGTCAATGCAGACAGTCTGCTGGTCTTTCTCTTCGAGAATTGGCAGAGATTGGTCAAATCAATCCGGCCTATCTTTCTCGTGTGGAACGTGGAATCGTTCCACCCTCCGATGCACTAATCCGGTCGGTTGCCGATGCTTTGAAGATAGATCCTGAGAGCCTATTTCTCTTGGCTGGGCGTGTGCCTGCAAATTGGCAAAAGGCTATATCCAACTCACCCTCCCGAATTGCCGAGACTTTCCGCAGTGTTCTCGATAGCTATGTTGCCGAACCGAAGAGTCCCTATGGCAGAACCCTACTTTCCTTTGGAGGGGTCCGGGCTATCGAAGATCCTGCTTTTCCATTTGAATACTTTAGTGACATTGCAGAGCTTGAAAGCTGGCGGAAGGAGGTCTACCGTCCCATTTATCACATCCACAAGTGGTGGGCCCAAAGACTCGGCTCGGTCTTCCGGGCTATCATCATAGGCGCGTTCGCTCCCAAAGGGTCAAATGTCTTTGAAATGTTCTATCAGCCTGTGAGATTAACCGGAGCTGTTATCTTCGACCCCTTCATGGGAAGCGGCACCACCATTGGCGAAACCCTCAAGCTTGGCGCTCGCTCTATTGGTCGTGACATCAACCCCGTATCCCATTTTATTGTGAAGAACGCCCTGGGTATCCATCCCCGCGAAAAAGTCATTGAAACCTTCCGGGTACTTGAACGAGACGTCGCCCCTGCTATTCGTTACTTTTACCAGGCTCGTCTCACCGAGGGAGGAACGGCAGATGTTCTCTATTATTTTTGGGTGAAGGTTGTTCCCTGCCCCAAGTGCGAGCGGATGGTGGACCTTTTCTCATCCTACATATTTTCACAGCATGCCTACCCTGCCCGTAATCCGGAAGCACATGCATTTTGTTCCAATTGTGGGGCTATCAATAAGATTCGTTACGACACTGAACTTTATAAATGTTCGGCTTGTGGCCTGGCCCAGAATCCACAGATTGGACCTGCAAAGGGTGTGAACGCAGTTTGTCCGGGTTGTGGACACAGCTTCCCAATTGCAAAAACTGTTCAGAAACACAAAGAACCACCTGCACACCGCCTGTATGCAAAAATGATCATACGGCCGAATGGCTCAAAGGATTATCTCCCAATCGATGATTATGATCTACACCTATATCAAGAGGCTTCTCACACTCTCAGAAAACGGAAGAAGGCTTATCCTGTTGTCTCGATCGAAGAAGGCTATAACACCAATCAAGTCCTCAATTATTGCTATCAATACTGGCATCAAATGTTCAATGACCGTCAACTACTTTGCTTAAGCCTTCTTGTAGACCGCATTCGGAAAATACCCGACTGGAGGTTGCGGGATCTTTTCACTTGCCTCTTCTCCGGCACTCTTGAGTTTAATAATATGTTCACTTCGTTCAAAGGAGAAGGGACTGGTGCTGTCCGCCACATGTTTTCTCACCACATCCTTAAGCCAGAGCGAACGCCTTTGGAGGCAAACCTTTGGGGGACGCCTAAGAGTTCTGGCGCTTTTTCCACACTCTTTGAAAGCCGTCTCCTCAGGGCTCTTGATTACTGTGAAAACCCCTTTGAAATCAGTTTAACAAACAACAATGGAAAGACCGCCGGGAAGAAGGTATATAGTCTCTCTTGTCCGTTGGGTACTGACATGGCAGAAACTTTTGATGAGTTCCAAGGAGGTAAGGAGTTCTACCTCTCTTGCGGTGATTCGGCAAAAACTGACTTTGCAACAGAAAGTGTAGACGCAGTTGTTACAGACCCTCCTTTTTTTGACAACGTACATTATTCACAGCTTGCCGATTTCTTTTATGTCTGGCAGCGCCATGTCCTTGGAGGGAATGGCAACCATAATGCTAAAAGCACTCGTTCTGAGGAAGAGGTTCAACAAAGTGATCCAACGATCTTCACCGAACGCCTTTATGGTGTGTGGAAGGAATGCAATCGAGTTCTCCGACGCGAGGGGCTTCTCATATTCACCTACCACCATTCTCGAAATGAAGGTTGGCGTTCAGTTTTAGAAGCAATTGTCAGGGCCGGTTTTGGAATCGCTGCGACTCATCCGATCAAGGCAGAAATGTCGGTGGCCAAGCCAAAGTTTCAAGCCAAGGAACCTATTGACCTGGACATAATTATTGTTTGCCGAAAACGAGAGGCTGCTTCAACTGAGGCGTCAGATTTCAAAAGTATCATTAGAAAAGCAACCCAGGAAGCTACCGAGCAGACCGCTCGCTTCAATCGATCAGGCAGGTCTTTGAGTCGGAACGATGTCTATGTAACTATAATGTCGCAGGTCATCAAGCGATTGTCTTGGCAGCCAATTCTCCATGAAAGCCTAAGCTTCTTCGACTCAAACCATTCATCGATTGATAGAGCTATTAGCGATTTATACGAGGGGCAACGAATAGCCGAGCGACCTCCGAGCAAGCAATCAAGACAACTCTCCCTCTGGTGAACTTTTAACACCACCACCCTGACCCTCTCCCGTCAAGAGGGGCAGGGGAAGTGACGGCACATCAATCAGCAGGTTGAAGATTCAATCGAAATCGGCCCCGGGGTTGTGTTCTTTCTGTTCTGGCAGGCAAAGGAAAGGGATCCAAGAGATCAAATTGTCTATAGTCTTTACGAAGATCATCGGCAAGGCGATAACAATAAAATGTGTTTGTACCCCCTTGCTGTATTGTTCTCTTTATTAATCCCACCTGTCGAAGTTGTGAAACGTTTTTCTCCAGATCATCTCTGGAATGGATCAAGGTAACACTATGATCGAGCTGTGGGGCACTTAGTGGGTTTGAAAAAATCAGCATGGGGCGAGTACGATTAGCCCCGTTACCATAGGTTCCAAGACCAATCTCTTTAGCTCTTTCTCCAACAATCGATAAGTAGTAATTGAAGTCCTCGTTCAGAAGGTTGCCGTCACACAAAACCAAAGACGATAGCTGATATTTACCTGATTGATTGCGAACTGCCTCTTGGCACACAAAAAGATAGAACCCACGAATGTCTAACACGGCCCCGCTTGAATCGTAAACGCGAACCGTGCCACAAGGTGGGGTAGTATTGTAATCCATACCTGATGGTCTGGCTATTGCGCCACCTTGGGTCCTCTCGAGCTTCTTTACCTCTATTGCCACAATATGTGTCAGGTTTGAAGACAAAGTTACTCTTGCAGCCCTCTTACAGACTTCCGGTCGTAGGACAACCAAGTCAGGGGTTATAAGAGGTCCAGGTGCTTTCACACAATCAACATCGGTGGGGAATTGATCTGAAAGCAGTCTGTGAATATATTCATCCAAGGGATCATCTTGAGTATTTCGCTTATCTCGAAGGCGAAAGGGTCTTGGTTTTCCACCTTTAGCAAAGAAATATCTTCGAAGAATCAGGAATGATTCCGTAGTTAAATCAGTCTGTATCGACCTTGGATTCATTTGCAACTTTCTTCCATTTGAAAATTACCATTGTTCTTATTTTACTAAAGGTTAACTTCCTTCCTTCACCAGACATTCCAGGGCTGTGATATATTCCTCGGTCATGCAGGTGGGGATTCGATGTTTCTGTAAACATTCGAAGCATTTGCCGGGTTCGTAGAGAGGCGTGCTCACATATTTCTCTCCGCCATCCGGAAAGACGGTGACCATTACGCCACGATCCAACTCCATTGCCTTCTGTAAGGTCCCCCACATGGCCGCACCGGAGCTGATTCCGCAGAAGATTCCCTCGCGGATGGTGAGGGCCCTTGCCATCTCGAAGGCATCTTCATCCGTCACATTGATCTTCTCGTCCAGTCGATTGGGATCATAAATCTCGGGGACATACTGGGAATCGAGGTTCTTTAATCCTTGAATCTTCGAATTGGGATAGGGTTCCACGCCGACGATCTTGATGTCGGGATTATATTCCTTAAGCCTTTTGGAAACACCCATGAGGGTTCCGGTTGTCCCCAGACCTGCGACAAACATCTTGATCTTCCCTTTGGTCGCTTTCCAGATCTCTTCGCTGGTTGTCTCGTAATGGGCGAGCACATTATACTTATTCTCGAACTGATGGGGCATATAATATTTTGGATCCTGCGCCATCTCTTCGGCCAGATCAATCGCCCCATCCATTCCCTTTGAGCCCGGACTTAAGATGATCTTTGCCCCGAAAGCAGTGATGATTTTTCGTCTCTCTATACTCATTGTCTCCGGCATCACCAGTTCCAATCGATATCTCTTCACAGCGCAGACCATGGCCAGGGCAATGCCCGTATTCCCGCTGGTAGGTTCGATGACGATCTTATCTTTTGTAAGGAGACCTTCCCTCTCTCCATATTCGATCATATACTTTGCGATCCGGTCTTTGACAGAACCCGCCGGGTTATACCGTTCCAACTTTGCATAGACCTTCACCTTTTTGTTGGGAACGATATGGTTGATCTTCACCAGTGGGGTAAACCCCACTAAATCGACCATGTCCTTGGCTACCCGATACATTGCTTCAACGCCTCCTTAAAATAAAATGTTTACAGTTAAATGGTCAGGGTAAGGATGCCCGTATCGTTAATAAAAGGCTACGTTTATCGTCTCTTAATTCTTTGCACGTAACCGTAACCAATAACCGAAACGGGCTTCGTCACCTTAACCTTAACCCAGAGACGACCTTCATCGTTTCTATTAAATCACACTCAAAATCTCCGCCTTTCCGTCGGTGATCGCTATCGTATGTTCGAAATGCGCGGAGCGCTTCCCATCGGCGGTCACCACGGTCCAGCCATCGGAGAGGATCCTCACCTCATAGGATCCCTCATTGACCATCGGTTCCAGGGCAAAGACCATTCCCTTCTCCAGCCTCGGGCCCTGGCCGGGAGATCCGAAATTCGGGACCTGCGGTTCTTCGTGAAGGTTTTTGCCGATGCCGTGCCCCACGAATTCCCTTACCACTGAAAACCCTTTCCCCTCCACCCATTTCTGGATGGCGTGGGAGATATCATGGAGGCGATTGCCCACCCTTGCAGTCTCAATCCCGATATGGAGCGCCTTCTCAGTCACCTCCAGAAGTCTCTTTGCCTCTTGATCCGCCTCGCCAACCGGAAGGGTGATCGCCGCATCTCCGAAATAACCATGGAGATTGACGCCCACATCAATGCTGACAATATCTCCTTCCCTTAATTTCCTGGGACCGGGAATGCCATGGACCACCTCCTCATTGATCGAGACGCAGAGGGTGGCAGGGTAGTTCCGGTAACCCTTAAAAGCCGGAATCGCACTCTTTGAAAGGATGATCTCCTCTGCCATCCGATCAAGTTCCTGGGTCGTCATTCCCGGCACAACCATCTTCCTCAGTTCTCGGAAGACTTCCGCCACAATCGTGTTTGATTTCTTTAACTGTTCGATCTCGCGGGGGGATTTGATAATAATCACAGGATTAGTATGCATTCGAGCCCTGGTATTGTCAACCCTTGGACAGGCTCAGGATTGCCTGTCGCAGGTGAGGCTGCCCTTTCGACTTTCTACGCTCAACAAGGGATTTACCCTGAGTTTATCGAAGGGTTGACTTTATTGCTCCAACCAGTAAAATGGGAATATAGGGTTTACCCCGTTAGAAATTCCAGCGGGGCATTATTTCTAACGGGGTAAACGAAAGGAGTTCGGGATGATACCGAGATATACCCGGCCGGAGATGGCAAGAATCTGGACCGAAGAGAGAAAGTTCGAAACCTGGCTCCAGATCGAACTCGTCGTCTGTGAAGCTCTCTCCGAACTGGGAGAGATCCCTACCGGGGCAGTTAAGGAGATCAAGCAGAAGGCCACATTTCATGTTGATCGGGTGAATGAACTGGAGAAGGTGACGAAGCACGATGTCATCGCCTTTCTCACGAATGTGGGAGAATATATTGGCCCTCTCTCCCGGTATCTCCACTACGGTCTCACCT
>JASEHH010000211.1 GCA_030017685.1 Thermodesulfobacteriota bacterium
ACCCCGCCGCCGCCTCTCTGAACCTCAGCCGGAGCAACCTGTTTCACCCCCCGGTGTGTGTTTAAATATTTGCCGATCGCAGCCCGCAATCTTCCGGACCCGATGCCATGGATGATCTGAATCTTTTCCAGACCGTGCAAGAGGGCCTGATCGATGAACTTATCCACCACCGGAAGGGCTTCGTCCACGGTCAGGCCGATCACATTTAACTCTGCCGGAATTTCCTCAACATCCCTCCGGTCCCCTAACCGGCCCGCCGGTCCGACTAAAATTTTCTCCCCTGCGTTCTCCTCCCCTTCTTCGCTGGTCGGCCTGATGATGTCGTTGAGGGGGACAATCACTCTTGCCTTCTCTGTCATCACCTCGGCACGGTTGAGCGATTCCTCCACTTTCAGGAGAATCCCGCTTCTCTTAAGACTTTCAATTTTAACACGATCCCCAACCTTTAATCCACCTGCCATCGCATGAGGCCCCCTCCTCCGGATGTGGGGAAAAATCGTCTCCCTGATCTCCTGAATCTCCTTCCGGCGAACCTGAGAAGGGACCTTCTCCTTTTGCAGTTTCAGCCATGCCTTCAATTCCTCTTCTACCGTCTGAGCTGCCTTCCTTGCTTTCTCCTCGGCGCGGGAGAAGATCTCCTCCCTCACTCTCTTGATCCGCTCCAGAGTCTCTTTCAGCCTCTGATGATCCTGATCCGCCTCTTCCCTCATGCTGATCCACTGAAGCTTCTGTCTCTCCGCATCCGCCTTCAGCCTCTCCAGTCCCTCCAATGCTTGAGCCATTTCCTCCCCGCTCCCATTACGATGCCGGCGAGCACTCACCAGGACCTTTTCCGAGACGCCTAATTTCTCGGCCACCAGGAAGGCATTGCTCAATCCCGAGGCCCCATAGGACAGGACATAGAGAGGCTCCAGAGTTTTTTCATCAAACTTGACCGACACATTTTCCACATCCGTATGAAGGTATCCATAGGCCTTGAGGCCATCGAAGTGGGTGGTGACCACGACCGAGGACCCTTTCTCCCTGAACAGGTCAAGAAACCCCATGGCCAGGGCGGATCCCTCTGAACTGTTTGTTCCCACCCCTAATTCATCGAGAAGGATGAGAGAACGAGGCCCTGCCTTTTCCAGGATCTCGTTTACATGGAGGAGGTGTGCGGAAAAGGTGCTCAGGTTTTCCTCCATGCTCTGCTCATCGCCGATCACGGCAAAGACCTCATCGAAGATGGCCGCTTCACTTCCCTCTGCAACAGGGATGGGAAGGCCGGATTGGACCATCAGCGTCAAGAGTCCCAGGGTCTTAAGGGCGACCGTCTTTCCACCCGCATTGGCTCCGCTGATGACAAGAGTCCGGATGGACTCTCCCATCCGGAGGTCAACCGGGACGACCTGAGCCCCTTTCTGGAGGCTTAGGAGAGGGCTTCTCGCTTCCCTCATCATGGTCTTTCCATCCCTATTCAATTCGGGCCTGATCCCTTTTAAAAGGAGGGTCAGTCTGGCCATGGCATAAAGGAGATCCAGTTCCCCGAAGATTTCAAAGTCGCTCCGAAGAGACTGAACTTCTCCTCTCATCCTCTCAGAGAGGTCTGCGAGAATTCGGTATTCTTCCTCCTTCTCCTCTGATGTGAGAATATTGATCTCATTGTTGAAGGGGACGACCTGGAGGGGTTCGAAGAAGAGGCTCATCCGGCTATGGGACTGGTCATGGATGATTCCCTCGAGCCGGTGTTTGAAATCGGATTTGATGAGGAGGACATACCTCCCGTTTCTTAAAGTGATAAAATCTTCCTGAAAAATCGGCTGGAGGTCTTCCCGGTGGAGGAGGCGCTCAAGAACTCCCTTTGCCTTCTCTCTGACCGCTCCCAATCGATGGCGAATATCTGAAAGACCCGGGCTGGCTCGATCGAGGATCTCGCCTTTCGTATGGATGGCATGAAGGATCTCTTTTTCCAGAGCCTTGAGAGAGGAAAGTTTCGAAATCTTTTCCTGAAGAGAGGGGGCCTTCACCTCCGATTTAAGGAAGAACCGTCTGAGCCCCTTCCCCAATACCATCAATTGGTGAATATCCAGTATCTCCTGGACCTGGAGGACCGATCCTTCTACCTCCAATCTCTTCAAAAGGTCCTCAATGTCTTTCAGCCCCCTGAGGGGGATATCCCCGACGGTTTCAAGAATTTCTTTCAGTTCGATGACTTCGGTTAATCTTGATTCGATGAGGAAGCGATCCGGGGTGGGCCTCAGGGCCAGGCACCGCTTCTTACCAAGGGGGGAGATTGAGAAATCTTTTAAAATGTCTAAAAGGGAGTGGAACTCTAAAATCTTAAGGGAACGATGATCCATAAAAAAAGGGAAACCGCTTTATTTACGGGGAGGAAGTTAAGGGGAAAGCCTTTCTTTGACCAGCTGATTGATCACTTTGCCATCTGCTTTCCCCCCTAATCTGGGCATGACCGCCTTCATCACTTTTCCCAAATCTTTTAGGGACGAGGACTGGGTCTCCTGAATCGTCTCATCGATGATCTTGATGATTTCTTCCTGACTGATCGGTTGAGGCAAAAAGGATTTCAGAATCTCTATCTCCATCTTCTCCTTCTCTACCAGATCGTTCCGTCCTCCAGTTTGAAACTGTTCAATAGATTCCTCGCCCTTTCGCACCATCCCCTGGATGACCTTGATGATATCCTCGTCCTCCAGCTTTCTTCTCAGTTCGATCTCTTTGTTCTTTGAAGACGAACGAATCATCCGGATGGTAGAGAGCCGGATCTTATCATTCGTCTTCATCGCCTTCTTCATCTCTTCGAGTAATTTTTCTTCCAAGCTCATCCTTATCCTCTATCGATGGTTTTCCGCATCCTTTTCATTGCCCTCTTCTGGGCGGCCAGCGCTTTTTTCTTCCTTTTGATGCTTGGCTTTTCATAATGTTCTCTTTTCCGAACTTCTGATAATACCCCTGTTTTTTCAACCTGTTTCTTAAATCGCCGGAGTGCATTTTCGAAGGACTCATTCTCTTTAATCCTAA
>JASEHH010000212.1 GCA_030017685.1 Thermodesulfobacteriota bacterium
CAAAGAAGACAAACTTCGTCCTGTAGTCACGGAAGGCTCCTATCTACTCGAACCAAATCAAGCCTCAAGGCTACCTCTAAAAATGTCCTTTCGTCCTGGTCTGTATTGTTTCAATCAACCCCTATGTCAGCGTCCCGCTGGCCGCTACCGTGGGGTTGATCCGGGCCTTAGGCTAAGGCTACAGTCAAAACTAACCGGCCACTGCTGAACCCTCTACAAACCGGCCAATGGCTTCAAAATATTTCTTAAACCCAACATACAGGATGTCATTATGCGTTGCCGCTGGAATGATGAGAAGCTCTTTCCTCTCTGTTCCCAGATGGCCATACAGGTCTTCGGCTTCTTTGAGGGGGACAAGCGTATCGTTTTTGCCGTGGATGATGAGCGCAGGGACATGAATCTTCTCGATCATCTGAACGCATTCCCGGTCGATCCCCTCCAGTGGTGTGCCATGGACCGGTATCCCGAAATGCCGGATGATCCTGACCACGCTGGAAAAACCGCTCTCAATGATGAGGCCCCGAAAAGCGTCCTGGTATCGACAGGCAAGCTCGATTGCGGAGATGCTTCCCAGCGATCTTCCCATGACCCACAGGTCTTTATTGTCATTTCTCTTCAAAAGCTCTTCTCTTACAGTCTGAAGAATCTTATGAGCGTCCTGTACGAGGTCCGTTAGGGTTGGGATGCCACTGCTTGCCCCATATCCCCGGTAATCGGCAACGATCAGGTTCGCCTTTTTCTGGTGATAGAGGGGGGCTGTCTCGTCGTAATCACTCACCACTTCTCCGTTTCCATGGAAGAAAAGAATCGATGGCCACTGCGGGTTGCCAACATAAAAACGGCACGAAATCGAAACAGAATGGCCCACAGGGATCAAGAGATCAAAAGCATTGGCCGGGCAGGGGGTGAAATCTCTTCGAGGATAGAAGATAAACATCAATATGGGTGGCTGATCAAGAATCGAATAGTCCGGCATATTTCCTCTTCCGGATTCCATCATACCATACGAACAACGAATCAAACAAACTCTCTTCTTGTTGATACAGGGGGGGCAGAGTTTACTCCATGTGTTTAGGTTAAGGTTACGAAGCCCGTATCGTTTAGCGTTAGAGGGTTACGTCAAGTTCTTAAGGCCAGCAACGTTACCGAATGACGAAATGGGCATCCCTGCCTACCGGTAGGCAGGTTTACCATTACCACTTAACAACACATATTTTCTAGACAATGATGGGTTTGACATTTAGGGGAAAAGCATCTTAATCTTTTATTGAAACCAATGAAAAAGATCAGAAAGATTAAAAAGATTTTGAGAAGCAAATCCACAATTGAAGGGGCAGGTGTCCATTTGAAGCGGGCCTTCGGTTTTTACCAGGTTCCCATGCTCGACCCTTTCCTCCTATTAGATGACTTTCATTCCACAAATCCAGATCATTATCTCAAAGGTTTTCCTTGGCATCCCCATCGGGGAATTGAGACGATTACCTATGTGCTCCATGGAAAGGTGGAGCACGGAGACAGTATGGGAAACAAGGGAACGATCGAATCGGGAGATGTCCAGTGGATGACTGCTGGAAGTGGCATCATTCATCAGGAGATGCCGAAAGGTGAGAAGGATGGACTCATGTGGGGTTTCCAGCTCTGGGCCAATCTCCCCACTTCCCATAAAATGATGGCCCCCCGCTACCGGGATGTAAAGAGTCATCAGATTCCCGAGGTCACCATGGATCAAGGGGTGAAGGTAAGGATGATTTGCGGAGAGCTCAAGGGTGTGAGGGGACCTGCGAGAGACATCGTCATTGAACCGGAATATCTCGATTTTACCATCCCATCAAAAACGAATTTTACCTATCCCGTGAAGAGGGGGCACACCGCTTTTGCTTATATCATAGAAGGAAAAGGTTACTTTGATCAGAATCGTGATTCTTATGCTTTTGAGGTAGAGGGAGCAAACTATTTTGACTTTAAGAGAGAGTGCTTAATGGGCGCCGAAAATCTCATCATCTTCGATGACGGAGATGAAGTGGCCATTTCTACCGAGGAAAAACCAGTGAGATTTCTATTTGTATCAGGAAGGCCGATTGGTGAGCCTGTGGCCTGGTACGGTCCGATTGTGATGAACACCCAGGAAGAATTACGAATTGCCTTTGAAGAATATCAGAATGGAACTTTCATTAAAGATAAAAAAGGGAAGTAATTCATGTCACCTCTTCAAACCTTCCCTACCGGGATGATGTAAAGAGGCTCTTCTTCAATTCTTAGAATCTCTTTGACCTGTTGATCATCAAAAGCTCCGATCATGACTGTACCCATATTTAAGGCCACAGCCTGAAGGGAGATATTCTGTCCCACATGGCCCACCTCCATATGGACATAACGAATGCCCCTCTGACCATAATGGCCGGTGGTCCTATGATAATCGGCTGTAATGATAACACTGATAGGGGCCCGTTCGATCATCCCCTGCTCCAGGGCTGCCCGAGACAAACTTTTTCGGATATCTCCATCTATGACCCTTTCTAAATGATGTTTTGATATGGAGTAATGATAGACTCCGGGCTCCAGCCCCTCCACTTCTCCCGCGACCAGATAGATCTCCAAGGGATAAGTGGCTCCGGCAGAAGGAGCTGTTCTTCTATAGAGATTCTTACCTGTGCCCGCCCAGAGAAACTGTGAAACCTCCTCCAAACCCAATGAGCCCTTCTTATAATCCCTGACCGATCTCCTTTGATGGAGGGTCTCTTCGATTGAAATGAGCCCCTTTTCTTTCTGTTTTGGAAGTTTGATCTCTTTTGTCATATTCCATCCTTCTCTCCTAACCTGGGGTAGCCAGAACCAAATAGGATTTTGGTGTTGAAAAAATTCGAAATCCCTGCCTGCGGCAGGCAGGCGAATATCGAAATCTCTGCCCCACAGAGGCAGGCCGAAACAAATAGCATCATTTGGGAAATTTTATCGAATTAACAACCATTTTGCAACGAAAATGCGATTAATATGTTTTGACAAACC
>JASEHH010000081.1 GCA_030017685.1 Thermodesulfobacteriota bacterium
TTTTGCCTAAAAACGCATGTAGCCAACTTCCAAAGGTGCCGCTGCAAGGCTTTTCCAGCACCCCTGCCCGGTTTCGATATTGTTTTTTTTTGCAACTAGTGAGTTAACGCTTCGTGCTGTAGATTCGAAGAGAGCCCTGGGAAGGCATGACAACGGTTCGACTTGGATAATATCCCCCTGGCACCGCAACGCCAGAATAAACAATGGAACCCGGACCCATCAGAGTGCCAGGAGAAGCGACGGAGTTGCACCCGGTTTCTGTACGGTCACCCAGGATCGCCCCCAGCTTACGCCGTCCCGTATCGTACCGCTTCTTGTCCACGGCAACAGTAATCGGCCCAGGTATCATCTTCAGGTTAGCAAGCTTTGTTCCCGCACCAAGATTCACGTCTTTGCCTAAAATGCTATCACCAACATACGCAAAATGGGCTGCCTTTGCGCCGTCCAACAGAATAGAAGCCTTCATCTCCGTCGTGTGTCCGACAACACATCTGTTACCCACGATGCAATCCCCCCGGATATAAGCTCCCTGGCGAATTTCAGAGTGATTCCCAATAATCACCGGTCCCTTAATAAACGCACCCGGCTCAACGATGGTTCCCGGCCCGATGATGATTTTGTCATTGAAAAGGTATGCTCCGGGTAAAATCACAGCCGCATCTTTTACTATTTCTCCTTTCATGGAGACCCGTATCGAATTATTGGGACCTGAAGTTTCTATCTCAAGGTCACTTCGAACTTCACCATTATAAATCATAAGGGCTTTGTCGATTAGGCCTGTCGTCTTGGATAGTGGCCACGATTTCTGGAAGAAGGCAGCAAGATAGTCCTTCAGACGATCAAGCGCCGTCCATACAGCCTCGTCATTTGAGAAGATCCCTTGATGTTCAAAATCTTTTAGGTCAAAAAAATCCTGTGGGGTTAGCATTCGCGTCTCCAATCTCAGTCCTCTTCCATGGTCGAGGTGTCCCCCAAGGGCAGCCCAAGTTCCTTTGCCTTCAGCAACCGCCGCATGATCTTTCCACTCCTCGTCTTGGGCAATGTGGGGATAAACTCAATTTCACGTGGAGCCGCGGCGCTGGAGAGCCGCTTCATCACAAATTTTTGGATGTCATGCCGTAATTCTTCCGAGGGGGCGTAACCATCTTTCAAGGAGACAAAGGCCTTAACGACCTCCATGGCTATCGAGTCCGGTTTGCCAATCACACCTGCTTCTGCAACAGCAGGATGTTCTATGAGAACCGATTCCACCTCAAAAGGACCTACCAAGTGTCCTGCCGTGTTGATCACATCGTCGGTCCGACCCACAAACCAGTAGTAGCCCTCTTCATCCCTCCTTGCTCTGTCACCTGTGATGTACCACCCATTCTTGAATCGGGATTGATACAATTCTTCTTTTTTCCAATAGGTACGGAACATGGAAGGCCACCCGGGCCTGAGGGCCAGGTTTCCTTCTTTGCCAGGGGGGAGCTCATTGAAGTTGTCATCCACGATTCCTGCCTGGATCCCGGGAAAAGGTCTTCCCATGGAACCGGGCTTAATGTCCTGAATCGGGTAGTTGGCGATCATGATCGCTCCGGTTTCTGTCTGCCACCAGTTATCGTGGAAAGCTTTTCCAAAAATCTCCTTTCCCCAGACGACCGCCTCAGGATTGAGAGGCTCCCCCACACTGTACATGTGACGCAATGAATCGAAACCATGCTGTTGTGGAAGTTCGTTCCCTGCCTTCATGAGCATCCGGATGGCTGTAGGCGCTGTGTACCAAATGGTAACTTTCTTTCGTTCAAGGAAGCTGTACCAGTGTTTGGCGCTGAATCCCCCTTCATAAACAACTTGAGTGACCCCATTCGACCAGGGGCCAAACATCCCATAGGAGGTCCCGGTGACCCAGCCTGGGTCTGCTGTACACCAGTAGATATCTTTCTCTTGGAGATCCAGGACATATTTGGCGGTGGCGTAATGGCCCACCACAGCCCCATGGACATGGACGGCCCCCTTCGGTTTTCCCGTTGTGCCGGAAGTGTAGTGCATAATGGCGTAATCTTCTTTGTGAGTTTTAACAATATCGAAGGATTCAGAGGCCTCAGCCATCACCTCATCATAAAATAAATCTTTAAGATCAACCTTTCCTTCTCCCCGGCGGACCAGAATAATATGTTCAAGAGCAGGGAGTTCAGGAATAACCTCATTGATTTTCTTTTTGAGAGAGGGGCTGGTGATCAATACTTTTGCTTCGCTATCTGCCATACGGTCTCTGACGGCATCCGGTCCAAAAGCGGAAAAGAGCGGACCAATCACACCACCCGCTTTAAGCGTTCCAAGAATGCCGATATATATCTCCGGGACCCGTTCTAAGAAAAAAAAGACCCGGTCTCCTTTCCGGACACCAAGGTCTTTGACAAGGACATTGGCAAACTTGTTACTCAGTCTCGACAGATCCTGGAAGGTGTACTCTTCTCCCTCGCCTTTTTTGCTCTCCCATATCAGGGCCTTCTTGTCCCTCCGGTCTGTTTTAAGGTGTGAGTCGATGGCCACATGGGCAATGTTTATATGTTCACTGTCGAACCAGTCTAACTCCAGAGAAACCTTATCCCCGCTAAATTCCTTGACCATCTTAAAATAATCCTGAAGATTAGGCTTGATGGCATATTGCTCCAATGGCAACTTGATTATTTTAGGATATTCCATGCACGATCTCCTTCGCTGGGTATTCACGATGGATTAGAACAATTCGAATCTCTTCAAAATCATAGGTTAAGGGAACCTCTAATAATCCCAAATTTGTCACTCCCGCGAAGGCGGGAGTCCAGTAATTTTAAAAGCTTATAGATTCCTGCTTTCGCAGGAATGACATTTTTAGGGGTAGCCTTAAGACTTTAAAGCGATTTTTGACTCAACCAATTTCACGAGTTCACCCACATTAGGAATATCCACAAGGTCATCGCCTTGTAGCTGTAAGCCGTATCGTATATCAATGGCCTCAGCCAAATTCAGAAGTCCCAGGGAGTCAGCTCCCAGATCGTCTTGCAGGTGGGCTTCGGGTACGACTACTTCATCATCCAGGGCAAGTTCAGCCTTAATAATTTCCTTAATTTCTTCGTAGAGGGTCATCGTGCACCTTTCTCATTTTTTGGCTTTGAATCTTAACATATTCGGTCACAAATATCATGCTCCCACCCTGGTCGGTTTCTGCTAATGATAAGAGAATACCATTTGTTTTGTTTGTATAGGCTGCAAGTTGACGGTAGATGATTATATAAAACTATTATTTAGCCCTCAGAGGAGGAAAATCGAATAATTCTATCTCAAAAACCTCTGCATATTTGGCTGGACTATCAGCATGGGGCAAAATTTCTTGTAGGCGTCTATGACTTAAATGATTCATACGGAGAATCCGTTCATCGAAACCCATACCGCGACTGTGAATATTTCTCTGTTGTTGAGAATTGTGGACCCTCAGCAATGCCCTTTTCCAGTCCGCGCTTTCTTCATCAAAAAGAACAAAGAGGTCATGACGCATCTCAAACGTTTTCGGATCTTCGTTATATAAAGCAACAACGGATTTTTCTTTCTTGAGTATAAGGTCTTCGGCGCACTCCCGAAAAACCTGATAGACCCGTGCGTGTGTCTGGTTCGGATCTTTACCAATAGGCATGATGACAATATCTGGCGCTATGGATAAGAGATGGTCCCTAATCTTTGCCGAGCTATCAGGAGAATCGAGCCCCTGGTCTTCCTCTATGCCAAGAAAGGTAAGCCTATCCGGAGTCAATCCAAACATCTCTGTTGCCCAGGTCTGCTCTCTTCGCCGGATTTCAATCTTTTTTTTCTGTAAAGAAATAGAGTCGTTATTCTGCCATCTTTGGGCGTACTCATCCTCCACACCAGAGGGGCTCATGCTCACAATAGTAGTCCAGATATCGCAACCCAAACGCATCAAGATTCTACAGGTGACCGCTACGCTTTCAGGGTCATCGGGATGGGGACCTAATATGAGGACCTTGCCATATGTCGGGAAACGTACTTTCCTCGTAAAAACATCTTCAAACTCACTCCATATGAATGGTCGATCCTCCCAATACTGCTTTAAGTCAGAAATAAATGTCTTCATGGTACGAGTAGTGAATATAGGGTCACATCTTCAAGGGAGTCTGGCCTCCGTCAATCGAGGCGTCTCCATCCCTGAAATTCGCTTTCGCTCTTTCATCGCCTCATTATATCTCACTAGGCTGGCATCATGAAAACCCACGAATCTCCGAAGCGCATCCAACTGGCCTCCGGAGAAGGAGCAGTCAAGGGGGTGCTTCTCCTCCGGGTCTGCCTTCAAGTCGAAGGCCCAGCATCTCTTCTTCTTGAAAGAATACTGGACCTTGATAAACTGGTTGTCCAGCGACGAGATCGTCCCTTCATATCCGTAAACGAAGATATATTTTCGGCTTAATCGATGATGGAACAGGGATTCCCCGTCCAGGAGCTCAGGAGAATAGGGAATCCTCATCGCATCTAAAAGGGTGGGCAGGAGATCCACATGGCTTGTCGGAACTTCAACGGTCCTCGGCTTAAAAAGGGCGGGTTGATGGATGATCACGGGCGTTTCCAGATTTTCATTATAACTGTACCGGTGGTGCATATAATTATCGGAGTGGTGTTGACCGAAGGCTTGCCCATGGTCTCCCACGATGACGAAAATCGTCCGCTCCAGCAACCCCTCTTTTTTTAGATTCTCATAGACGCGCTTGATCATATGGTCCAAGAGGTTAAGGTTATTGTAATAACGGCTGATCATACGCTCATCGGGCTGGATGATGCGGTAATCCGGCCCGTAATCAAAATAAGGGAGATGAGCCGTAAAACTGAGATAGATGCCTAAAAAAGGCTCTTTTGCCTGTCGGATTCTCCGGTTGAAAAAGTCGATGGTCTGAACTTCATCCCTCCCGATATAACGGCCGAAGGAGTGTTGTTCCTCCCTTGCCTTAAGGTTTAAGTTTTCGAAGTGATGCATCTCCGTCAACCCACTATTCTTTACAAAGGCCGTTGGGAAATACCACTGGATGGGAGAAGGGGTGACCAGAAAACTCTCATAACCTTTCGGCAGATAGTTGTGGAGGGATGGGACGCTTGCATCCGGGCGGATTCCGAAGGTCTCCTGATGGAAAAAATCGTAAAGCCCGCTGAGCAAAGAAAAAACAGCCTTGGTGGTGATGTTGGATGAGGTATAGTGGTTTTTCAGATGCAAGCTTTCCTTTGCCAATCCGTGCAGGAAGGGCATGGGCATAGGATGCCCACGACCCGTATCAAAGATATACCGGCTGCCCACGGACTCCATGATGAAAAAGACGATATTCCACGGATGGTCTTTTTTGGGGGGAAGGAACTTTAGCGGTTTCACTCGATCCCTATACTCCATCCCGCCGGGCTGGATACCCAGCTCACCTTCCTTAACTATTTTGAGATTCCCATCCTCAGGGAAGGTTTTAAAAATTCCCTGTCCTGCAATATCAGAAAGAAGAAAGATGGCCGGGTTCAGGCGGATCTCGGCTGGAAGATTGTGGTTTTTGAAACCTGCCCCGATGATTGAAAAGGAGGAGAGAAGGATGAGGAGTCCAATGGACCCCTTCAAGATCCGGACCCTGAAGACGAAGGGCGAAAAGAGGACTCCCCAGAAGAGTCCGATGGGCATCAGCAAGAATAACCCATCCTTCCAGTCAACGAATTTAACGAGTTCAATGAACGGGACATTGAGAAAAAGCTCCAGGATCACGAAATAGCTCAGTCCTGTCTGAGCCTCAAAGAGAAGGCGTGTATGACCGCCATGGATCAAAAGGAGAGAAATGAGAAAGAGATGGTAAAGGATGAACCCTGAAATGGTAATGAAGATTCGGATTTGTCTGTTTTTCACGGGGATGGAAACATGAGAAATTACCCATGAAAGGAAGAAACAGGAAAAAAGGAGGACAAGATCATAAGGCAAATACTTCACCATAAACCATATGGGATGGAGGGAGGGATCAAAATCGAAGGGTCTGATCGAACGGGTGAAAAGAGCCCAGGTGAGATGGATCCGGTAAATCAGAACCATTGCCAGCGCACAGACGAAAAAGGCAAGGGATGACCTACCCGAAGAAGCGATGCGTTGGGGCAAGATGAAAAAGCTACTTAACCTCTTTTCAACCTTCGATCCAAACATAGGCTCTCTTTTCATACGGTATTATTCTGGAATAGAAATGGACAATAATCAAATGGATCCTCAGGATCAGTGCTCTCGAGAGCAGATTCAAAACGATATCTATTGAAATTTTAACTGAAATCTTCTATCGTTGATGAGAATTTGAAACCAGATCCCGTCAAAGCATCCCATGAAAAAGAGAGAGTCAAAAATATGGCATCGTGTTGGAGATGTCCTGATTAATGGTCTCGCCACCTGCATGATCATCCCCCTTCGTCTTTTATCCTCCAATGCTTTGATCCCTATCTCAAAGTTCCTGGGAACCATTGTTTATTACCTGATTAAAAAGTACAGAGAGAGGGTGATTCAAAATCTCACCCTTGCCTTTGGAAAAGAAAAAGATTCTGAGGAGATTACCAAACTCGCCAGGGAAGTCTTTTCCAATATTACACTAACCCCTTTGGAATCGGTTTATGCCTATCTCCATCCTTTTGAGCAATTTCTTCTTAAAATCGATATTGAGGGGGAGGAATATCTAAAATCCGCCTTCGCTCTGAAAAAGGGGGTCATAGCCCTGGGCGCCCATTTAGGGCCTTTCACATTAGTTGGGACAAGGCTCTCTCTGGAGGGATACCGGTTCAATTTGATCTTTAACCAAGGCAATTACCCAAAACTCTGGAAGAGGCTGGGAGATTATCAACGAAGGCTGGGCCAGAATCCATTCCCCCTAAAACCCATCATCTCATCCCTTAAAAAATCCTTGAACTGTCTCCGTCGGAATGAGATCCTCTATCTCATCGCAGATGAGCAACAGAGACGTGGAGGCATCCCCATTCCTTTTTTCGGACAGGTTGCCTTCACCCCGACGGGCCCGGCCATTCTCTCCCTGAAGACAGGCGCCCCGATTTTACCGATGTTCATCCTGAGAGAAAATGGAACCCCGAAAAAACTTGTCATCGGCCCCCCCATCGAAATAGAGAGAACTCTTCACCTGGAGAAGGATATAGAGACGCTGACAGCGAAATTTACCGGGGTGATTGAGGATGCAGTGAGGCAAAATCCCGGCCAGTGGTCATGGCTCAACCGCCGCTGGAAAATGCCAAGACAATAAATCCGAATAAAACGAATGGCATCGATTAAAACAAATATTAAAAGAATCGGTATTATTCGGGATGATTCGTTATCATTTGGGTAATTCGTCCATAGCAAAAAGCCGTCCTTGACAGGGAGGGGCGGGAAGTATAATATTTTGACACCATGGAAAATATCATCCAGAAGCGATTCAAGGAAAGCGCCGAGGTCAAAAACCGTTTTCTGAAGGAGAACCTCTCCAGGCTCCTCGATGTGATCAAGCTGATCTCCCATTGTTTCGAGGCGGGCAATAAACTCTTCTTCTTCGGAAATGGAGGAAGCGCGGCTGACGCCCAGCATCTGGCCGCAGAATTTGTCAACCGCTATATTATGGATCGCCCCCCCCTTCCTGCGATCGCTCTGACCACCGATACCTCTATCCTCACCAGCGTTTCGAACGACTTCTCTTTTAGCGAGGTCTTTGCCAAACAACTCAAGGCCCTCGGCAAAGAAGGGGATGTCGCTGTCGGCATCAGCACCAGCGGAACCTCACCGAATATCATCAAAGCATTCGAAGTGGCCAAAGAGATGGGGATGAAGACAATCGCCCTGACCGGAAACGATGGCGGCTCCCTGGTAAAGATCGCCGACGTCTCCCTCATTGTCCCATCCTCCAGCACACCCCGCATTCAGGAGGTTCACATCCTCATCGGACATGTCCTCTGCGAACTCGTGGAACACTATCTCTTTCTGAATAATCCTGCCATCTACGGTGGGGATGGTCCCGATAAATAAGGCTTTGAGAGGGTGATGATGAAACATAAAAAAAAGCCTCTGGATCTTAACCGGATCACATTCACCTCCCTGAAACAAAAGAGACATAAGATCGGGAAAACCCTCTTTGCCAAACCCTGGAGGAACGGAGGGATGCTGACTGACTTTTTCAACTCCCTTCCCGAAATTCTTGCCGGAAAAGAGTTTAGAGAGGTAGTGGAACGAATTGTAAAAGCCGTCCTCCAAAAGAAAATGGTCCTTCTGGGAATGGGGGCCCACCCCATCAAGGTTGGGCTCAATCCCATCCTCATTGACTTAATGGAAAAAGGCGTATTAAAAGGGATTGCGATGAATGGCGCCTGTCTGGTCCATGATGTGGAGATTGCCATGGCCGGCCACACCTCTGAGGAGGTCGATGAAGAGCTCTCCAGGGGAACTTTCGGGATGGTCAAAGAGACCCACGAGACCATCAACCATGCCATCCGGGACGGAGTTCAAAAAGGATGGGGCATTGGAGAATCGATCGGCCGAAAAATCCAGTCCGGAAATTTTCCTTATAAGCATCTCTCACTGCTGGCCGCCGGTCAGAGACTGGGAATTCCAATCACCGCTCATATCGCTATTGGAACGGACATCAATCATATGGGGCCCTCTGCAGACGGTTCGGCAATCGGAAATGGGAGCCTTCAGGATTTTCGCACTTTCGCCTCCCTTGTCTCTCAACTGGAGAAGGGAGTCTACATCAATCTTGGTTCGGCTGTCATCCTGCCCGAGGTCTTTTTAAAAGCCCTTGCCCTTGCAAGGAATCTGGGCCATCCCCTCGTCAACCTCACCACGGTGAATATGGACTTTATTCACCACTACAGGCCTTCTCTCAATGTGGTCAAGAGGCCGACACTGAAGGGGGGAAAGGGATACACCCTGATCGGCCATCATGAATTGATGTTTCCGCTTCTGGCCGCCGCTGTGATAGAAAAGTTAGAGGGTTCGAGGAATCAAGGGGTCAAGGGGTCGAGTGAAAAAAGATAAAACCAATCATTTTAGCAATCATCCGTTCACTGGAACCCTCGAACCCCTGCCTGCCGGCAGGCAGGCTGGAATCCTTGAACCCTCCTTGTTGCGCCTAAAAAGGGAGGAGATTAAATGATGTTGGAGTGCAATATCAAACAGAACACATCCCGGTGCACCTGCACCTACGAACCCTGTGACCGTAAGGGAAGGTGCTGTGAATGTATTACCTATCACTGGAAAATGAAGCAACTCCCTGGCTGTTTCTTCTCGCCCGAAGGGGAGAAAACTTACGATCGCTCCATTCGTAGATTTATTGCGGAGAATAAGTAAAAGTCACGAATGACACGAATTACAACGAATTTCACGAATGGAATTGGAATTCGATTGATTCGCTACCATTCGTCTTATTCGTTTCATTCGCTGACATTCGTGAAATTCGTAAAAAATGAAAATTAAATTTGAGCGATACCATCTCCAATCCGATCTCCTTTCACCCCTCAATGGGTTTGAACCGGTCTCCGTCCCCACAGAAGTCCGAATCGATCCCTTGACGAAAAGAAAAAGCCGGATCATCACCTGGTCACTCCCTTCAAAAGGGAAGTTTGATTTTTCTCAGCTCATTGAGGAATCGAAGGGTTGCATCTTCTGTCCGGAGAATGTCCTCCTGAAGACGCCCAAATTTTTAAAAGAGATCGTACCGGAGGGAAGGCTTTCCGTCGGGGAGGCAGTCGGTTTTCCGAACCTCTTTCCTGCAGGGACTTATGGAAGCGTGGTCGTCCTCTGTAAGGAACATTTCCTCAACCTCCATGAATTTACACCTGAGATCTATGAAGAGGGATTTTCAGTAGCCGTTGAAATCATCTGGAAGACGATGTCCTACGATCCCAATGCCCGCTTCTGGCAGATCAGCCAAAATTTTCTCCTTCCGGGTGGAAGCAGTATTCTCCATCCCCATCTTCAGGTCATCGGCGATCCCATTCCGACCAATGAGATGGAATGGATGATCGATGCTGGTTCTTCCTATTACGAGAAGAATAATACCCTCTTCTGGAACGATCTCCTGCGGACGGAAGAGGGACTTGGAGAAAGGTATATCGCCACGTCCGGAAAAGTTCACTGGTTCGTTCCCTTTGCCCCCATCGGATTTAACGAAGTCTGCGGCATAGTGGAGGATCATGCATCCCTCACTACGCTTGGTCGTGAGGAAATCTCATCCCTCGCGAAAGGAATCGTTTCCACCTTAAGGTATTACTATGAAAAAGATCTCAATAGCTTCAATTTCGCCTTCTACTCCATCTCCGGAGAAGCCTCTCACCAGCTTCTCGTCCGGATCATCTCCAGAACCCCCATTCAACCCTATTACATGAACGATTGGACCTCCTTCGAAGTCCTCCAATCCGAACTCACATCCAACATCACCCCTGAGGTGCTCTGCCGTGAAATCCGCCCCTACTTCTCCTGAAAGGGTGGCCTCCATTGACATCGGAACAAATACCATCCTTTTGCTCATCGCGGAGGTGCGCCGAGGAAAGCTAAAAACGCTTTTTGATACGGAGACCATTGTTCGGTTGGGTGAGGGTGTTCAGAAAAACGGGATGCTCTCCGAAGGGGCAATGCAGAGGGGATTCCAAACATTGGAGCAATATCTGAAACAGTGTCAGGAGATGGAGGTTCAAAAAACCTTCGCCATTGGGACGAGCGCTCTGAGAGAGGCTAAAAACTCTGCCATTTTCCTCCAAAGAGTCAAAGAGGAATTTGACCTTTCCATCGATGTCATTTCCGGCGAAGAAGAGGCCCGGCTCTCCTTTTTATCCGTAGTCAGGGATTTGAAAAAGTCACGTGAAAACCTTCTGGTCGTGGATGTGGGGGGTGGGAGTACGGAGCTCATTCTTGGGAAAGGCGATGAAATCATCCGATGGGTGAGTCTTCCTCTTGGAATTGTTCGATTTACCGAAAGGTTTCTCATCTCTGATCCGGTGAAAGAGGATGAATACAGGACAATGGTCGAGGAGATACGGAAACAACTGCCAAATTTTCCCATTTTGAAAAATCCCATTTCCATGGTATCGATCGGAGGTACAGGAGCAGCTTTAGCCTCTGTGGAACAGGGTTTGGAAAAATTTATGATCGAAAGGATCCACCGATTCGTCTTGACAAGAGAGGCCCTCAGAAACCAGTTGTCTCTTTACTGCTCGAAGACCATCGAAGAAAGAAAAGAGATGAGGGGGCTTCCACCCTCCCGGGCGGATGTCATCTTGGCAGGCGGGACGATTCTCTATCTCATCATGGAGAAGTTCGATTGTTCATCCCTGATGGTCAACGGCCACGGGGTGAGATACGGTCTCCTCTATAAGCAAATTGCGGATCTCGGATTGCGCCTGCCTGCCGGCTAGGCAGGGATTTCGGATTAAAAAACAAAACCCTAAAGTGAAAAGGGCTTTTAGCCTGCTTTGGCAACAAGCTGCTTTAAAATGAGGGTGACCAGAACGATGAATCTCCCCTGGCCTGTATTTTGGGGGCCGATGGGAACCTCCCCCTTACAGAAGACGAGGTCCCCCTTCTTAAAGGGTTTTTCCTCATCTCCGATCGCCAAAGTCCCCTCCCCTTCCACGCCGTAGAGGATCACTTCCAAAGCGCCGGGATGAGGATGAGATGGCATGGTCTGACCCGGTTCAAAACAGATCAGCACCGCTGCACCGGCATCCCCGATATGGATCTGTTTGGGCACAAAATTATCTTTGGAAAACTCCGCCTTTTCATAAAGATGAATCGGTTCCATAATTAAAAACCTCCGTATGAGGATCGCTTCGCTCAAGGATCGCTGTCGCTTAAGGTTCCTGCCGCAGGGGCAAAATCTTTTAACCTCAAACCTCAAGCTCTGCCCTGCGGGGCGCTCCTCTAACCATTCTCATTCTATTTCATTCAACTCTTTGACAATCACTTCGGGATCGATGTTATGCATCATAGCCCCGAAAGAGATGGATTCCATATTCATCCCCGGGCAGGTGAAACAACCCTGACCGAAATATTTTTGGATCACCTTGATGGCTTCTGGATTGGCCTTCAAAACCTCTCCAATCACCATATTCTTATTGAATTTTTTCTCAGCCATGCTTTAAACCTCCTTGATTTTTTGTTTGAGGATCGCTTCGCTTGAGGAGCGTTTCACTTGAGGACCGCTACACTTGAGGCAAATTAAATATTTTGCCTCAAGGCCCATAGGGCTGATCCTCTAACCTCAAGTCCCGTTTGCGGGACGCTCCTCTAACCTTTGTTACTGGGTTGCGTCACCATACTCATCCAGAGATTAATGATAAAAAGAAATATCGAAACTCCCTGGCCGATTCCAAATAAAATGACCAGCGTATGCCAGAACCCACCCTGTGTGGCTTCAAATATCCAGGAAATTGAAAGACCGATGAGGGTAATATTGGCAAGCCATACCTGAATATTTCCCAGACGATGGCTATAGACGGGTCTTCCCATGAAGCGCGGGAGGATATGATACCCAACGCCATAGACCATCATCGCCATAAACCCCAACAGATTAATATGCGTGTGGACCCTTGTGACAGTAAACCGTGTATCAGGCCACAAGACCATACATACCCCTGTGATCGCCCCGATCCCAAAATAGATCAGACTCGCTTTGACAAAGGTTTTTGCGTATTTATCCATTGAATTCCTCCAAGAATTTTAGTTAGTTTATTTTTTGATTTTTTCTCTTTTGTCTCCTAACGATCTCATCTAACCCCCATGGATCAACATGGGAAGGCAGCGGGTACATACCCAAAGGTCCTGCCCTCCCTTCCTACATGAAAGCAAAACACCTTCGTGCTCTGTTTTATGACAGATGAAACAAGTTATTTCTTTTTTCTCAGCCCTTTCATCTTTGGCAGTCATGATCCTTCCTCCTTTGATTCCAATGTAATCGATCTCAAAATACTTTACCTTGATTTAGATCAATTTCTTAAAAATTGTTGGAATTACCCTTTTTTCGGTCTCCCAATCCCCCCATCACCCTATCTCCCCATTCCTCATCCTTTGAGGGGATCATCTTAAATAATGATACAGCATATCCACCCTGCCATGTTTGATCATGTACATTCCGGAAAATTTCATAATCTCCCGGATTTTTTCCTTATAATCTCCTTTGTAACACTGGGTTTCGCATTTCTTACACATGGGTTTGGGGTCATGGGGGCATTTCAGCCTCATGGTCAGGCCGTAGGTAAGGAGCTTTGTGCAATCAGGACAGAGCGATATCTCTCTCTTCTCGATCTCTTTGATATCGTATAATCTGAAAGAGAAAGGATCTCTCTCGCCATTGTGATTCTCTTTGCAAAAAATTTCAACAAATTTCATCAAAGTCCGAATGTCCACCTTCTCTTTTCCTGAGATCTTCCCTTTCTTGGCCATATTCCTCACCCTCAACCCTTTACCCTTCTTTTAGGATCAATATAACCCCCATACCAAAAGACTTCCTTGACCTAAGTCAATAGAATAAGTTAAGAAAAACCCCTATGGACTTCTTCTTTGAACCCAATGGAATCGCAGTGGTAGGAGCCACCCCCGAACCCTTTAGCGGGGGCAGAAATCTGGTCACCAATCTCACCCTCGGCTATAAAGGTCCCATCTATCCTGTCAATCCCAAATATGATGAGATACTTGGATTTAAATGTTATTCCCGTGTATCGGAGATCGACGGTCCCCTCGATCTCTCCATCATCTTTGTTCCGGCCAGGGCAGTTCCTCAGGTTCTGGAAGACTGTGTGATGAAAGGGGTCCGAGGGGTCATGATTGAATCGGGTGGCTTTGCTGAAGTGGGCCCGGAAGGAAGGGCGCTTCAGGACCAATGCCTTGCCATTGCCAGAAAGGGAGGGATCCGGATATGGGGACCCAACTGTATGGGTCTGATTGACACGGCGAAACCCTACATCTTCTCTTTTGTCATTCCGAAAGATATGCAGGAGGCAATCCGTCCGGGTCATGTCTCGCTCATCGTTCAGAGCGGGCTTTTATCCGGAGGATTCATCATCACCCTCATGGGTAACAAGACCCTCGGCCTGGCAAAGGTCTGTTCCATCGGCAACAAATGCGATGTGAGTGAGAATGAAATTCTGGAATATCTCTTAAAGGATCCCTTCACCAAAGTCGTCTGTCTATACCTCGAATCCTTTACCAACGGACGCCGCTTCTTCGAACTTGCGGCTTCATCAGATAAACCCATCATTGTGCTCAAGGGCGGAAAGACACCCTCCGGAGCAAAGGCATCGTTCAGCCATACGGCCTCCCTGGCCGGCAACTACGCATTGATCAGGGGGATCCTCAGACAGGCCCGTGTCATTGAGGCTGAGGATTTTTTTGAAATGATGGACATCGCAAGAACACTTGAAAAAGATTTCCATTTCCAGCGATCCCCTGCGGGGAAGCCAAGGATCGCCATACTGACTTATAGCGGCGCCTCGGGAATTGTGACCACAGACCATATGGAAAAATATGGCCTGACCCTGGCACACCTATCCCCTCAAACCCAGAAGCAATTGGAAGAACTCTCTCCTGACTGGATGCCTGTCAAAAACCCTGTGGATTACTGGCCAGCAATAGAAAAAAATGGGCCTGCCCTTGCTTACAAACAAGCCATTTCAGCTCTCCACGAAGATCCTGAAGTCGATGGAATCATCGTTCACATCTATGCCGGACACGGGATATGGCTTCTCGACGCAAAGGAGATTCTATCAGGCGTGAAAGGGCCGAGGAAACCGATCCTTTTCTGGTTAATCGGACCGGAAAGTGTCCGGGAGGCCACACGATTGCCTCTCGAAGAAGAAGGATGGCCAACCTTTTATGAAATCCATCGAACCGTCCGTGCGATGGCAAGCCTATTTGAATATTGCCGTTAATCCAGGAACGGAACAACCAGTGATTTCAGTGGAATAAACACTCCTTCCAATAGTATCAATTTAGCGCTTTGAAAAAACTGATCTAATCCCCCTTCATCCCCCTTTGCCCGCTGCGCCAGCGCATGCGCGGCGAGTCAAAGGGGGGAAAGGTTTCTCCTCCCTTTGGTAAGGGAGGTTGGGAGGGATTTTACAAGACGATTTCAAACAACTAAATTGATACTTTCAATAAAAATCTGTATCTCCGCCCTTACAACAAGGATTTTTGTTTTTTGTCATCCTTGGTTCGGGATCTCGATTTTGGGTTTAGAGAAGGCGGTTTTTAGAGGCTTACCCTGTGCGTGGGGGTTCTTTATTTGGTTCATGACGAATTATTGTGAAGGTTAATTGTAAAAATAAAAGCATCTG
>JASEHH010000213.1 GCA_030017685.1 Thermodesulfobacteriota bacterium
GAAGCCTGATCATCTTCGGCCCGATGAACCTGGGCCTCTGGCCCGCGGTCAAAAAAGCAGAGCGTTATTTTCATCATCAGATAACTGTTTAGCCAAATAGAAGTTTCCACGGAGTCGGAGCTGGGCAAGCCGCTCTCCAAGGCTCCGAATGGCGGTCTTTGGACTGAATGGGAAACGAACGATCACGTCTGAGCGAGCCCCTTCGGCCAAGGAAAAGGCTTGTGCCAAATATCCGAAAGGTGCGCCTCGAAGCCTTTCCGAACGACTTGCCCAGCTCCGTGACACAATTTTGTGCTTACTTTGGCTAAACAGTTTCACGATCAGAATAAGTTTAAGATGGGATCACCTCATTCCCTGTAAAAATGGTTGTTGAAACGGATGAAGAGAGTCGGTTGGTCATCTCGCATTGTGCTCAGATATACGCTTTTCCAGATCCCCAGTCTGGCCTTGTTATTCGTGATCTTATTGGTGGTTCGACGTTATATTGATCTCCCCCAATGGTTTTTCTGGGGCTTCATGCTTTTGTGGGTGGCCAAAGATGCCATTCTTTTTCCATTTGTCTGGAGGGCCTACGACCGAAGCCAAGAAAGGAGCTTGCATAACATGGTAGGTAAAAAAGGTGTTGCAGAAGAACGATTGGACCCATCAGGATATATTCGCATTCATGGCGAACTCTGGAAGGCCGAAGTGATTGACGGAGCCCCTCCGGTAGAAAAGGGAGAGCCCGTACGGGTTCAGGGAATCCGTGGCCTCGTCTTGCTTGTGCAGGGAGAAAGTAAGGGTTCCGAAAAAGATTAAAAAATGCTTGAAAATAATTCATAAATTCAATATGCTTCACTTCAATCTCAAAAAGGAGGGGAAAAATGACCTGGATCATCATTCTCATCATCCTTGCCATTCTTGTCATTGCTGTCGTCACCATTTACAACAAGCTCATCCGGCTCAGGAATACGGTCAAATCCTCATGGTCCGATATCGATGTCCAGTGCAAGAAACGATATGATCTTGTGCCCAATCTGGTTGAGACCGTGAAGGGTTATGCTTCCCATGAAAAGACAGTCTTTGAAAAGGTCACCCAGGCAAGGGCAATGGCCATGCAGGCAAGCTCTCCCGCAGAGATGGCAAAAGCAGAGAACATGATCAGGGATACCCTGAAGAGCCTGTTTGCGGTTGCCGAGGCTTATCCTGAACTGAAGGCCAATGCCAATTTCATGCAGCTTCAAACCCAATTACAGGAGCTGGAAAATAGCATCGAATATGCAAGAAGGTATTACAATGCCGTGGTGCGTGATTTTAACGTCCTGATCGAATCGTTTCCTTCAAACCTGATTGCATCGCAGTTCAACTTTAAACAGGCAGAGCTATTCCAGCTCGAAGCACCCGAGACGGAGAGGAAACCGGTGAAGGTGAACTTTTCCTAGATTGCGGAATTCGGATTGCGGATTGCGGAATTGTAGAAAGCAGGAAGTAGAAGGCAGTAGGCAGTAGGCAGAAGACGAGGGACGAAAGATGACAACGGAGAACAGTAAACGATAAAGGAAATCAATGAAGAGTTGTGCGAAATTATTTTGGTTAACTATTTTCACTTCCCTCATCCTAAACCTTAGCCTTAACCTAATATTTGCTTCTCCTGCTTTGGCGCAGTATTTTACCATCACGAAATTTCACTCGGATATCACCATTCAGAAAGATTCGTCCTTTACCGTTCACGAGACGATCGATGTGAAGTTTCATAGGTCCAGGCATGGGATTTACCGGGAAATCCCTTTTAAATATAGAGATGAGTTCGGCAAAACGATCACAACACCCACCACCATTCTATCTGTCAGAGATGGGTCCGGAAAGTCCTGGAAATATCAGGTGAAGAAGACGGGGTCAATCATCAATATCAGAATCGGCGATCCCAAGAGGTTTGTCTCTGGCAACCAGACCTATGTGATCACCTATGAAGTGGAGAATGCCATCCTCTTCCTCAACGATCATGATGAGCTCTACTGGAATGTGACAGGAAATTACTGGAAGGCGGATATTGTAAAGGCTTCCGCAGATGTATCGCTGGCAACAAAAGAGAAGAGCAAGAGTTTATGGGCCGCTGGATTCACAGGGACCTACGGTTCCAAAGCCTCTGAGTGTGAACATGAGGCTTATGGTAATAGGGGAAAATTTATCACCAGGAAGAGTCTCGCTCCGGGCGGAGGCTTGACCATTGCCTTTGGATGGGATAAAGGGCTCGTCTCACCGCCTCCTTCATGGAAAAAATTTCTATGGATGATCGACCTGCAAGAGAATTGGGTGTATCTATTCCCCATCGCCTCCTTCCTTTTTATGTTCAATCTCTGGTATCGGAAGGGAAGGGACCCGAGAGTGAGAGAAGCTGTCACCGTCACCTATGAACCCCCCAGATTTGAAAACCGTTCCCTCACTCCCGCAGAGGTAGGAACTCTGCTTGACGAAAAACTGGACCCCAGAGATATCACCTCGACGATTGTAGGCCTCGCGGTCAAGGGATATATCCAGATCGAGGAGGTTAAAAGGGAGGGGTTGATTTTTGACAGATCGGATTACTATCTCAAAAAGGTGAAAGAGCCTGATGGGGTTCTCAGCTCTTTCGAGACGGAACTGATGAGCCGCCTCTTCTCCTTTGCTCCGTCCCGCCTGTCTGTCTCAAGTTTGAAGAATAAATTTTATAAGGATTTGAATCCCCTGAAGAAGACCCTCTATGGGGAGCTCGTCAAAAATAAATATTTTCTCATTAACCCTGAGAAGGTGAGGAATCTCTATTTCCTGACGGGGTTTCTCATCATTGTATTCGGCGGCTTTGTGCTTGCCTTCCTTTTTCCTTTTTCTATGTGGAAAGGATTTATCGCAAGTGGATTGACAGGCTTGCCCATCCTTCTCTTCGGTGGGCATATGCCTGCAAAGACAAAGGCAGGAGCCCTGGCCTATATGGCGATTTTAGGGTTTCAGGAATTTATGAATCGCGCAGAGAAAGATAGGCTTGA
>JASEHH010000082.1 GCA_030017685.1 Thermodesulfobacteriota bacterium
GGTAGGTCCAGTGGAAAATTATTCCCATCTTCCGGTCATGGGGAAATGGATTCTCTCTTTCCTGATGATGGTCGGTCGTCTGGAAATTTTTACAGTCCTGGTGATCTTCACCCGACCCTTCTGGCATTAAAATGTCCCCCTATCCTCTCTTTCAGCCTTCTTTCGCCAATTTGATCCTTTATCTCATTCACTTCTTCCTTTTGGGACTTTCAAATATGTCGTCTCGAAGTCCGGAATTCACCCTGTAGTTGGAATAGGAGATCTCAGCTTTGCCGGTGACCCGCTGGGGAGCCGGCGCAGGCTGGCCAAACTCTCTCATTTCAAACGATTCTTTGAAGGGAAGGTCGAGATGGAGCTCGATCCGTGTGGGGAGGTCAAACTCTTTGAATTTCCCATAGTCGATCACTCCTTTGACTTCCCTTTCGTCGGAGGATGTATGGAATTCCCGGATCTGATGGCTTTCAATGTCGAGGATCAAAACAAAACTTTGTTTCATCTTTTTCGTATCCTTTGGATAGAGTTTCAGCTTGACCGCTTTCCGGTTGTCATAGGTCGTCTCTTCAAGCAAACGAATGTCAAATGCCTCCTTTTTGAACACGAAGGGATTGAAGATGCCGCCTTCCTTGGGGAAAAAGAAGACCTTTTTTGATTCCACCTTCATTTTGTCCGGGGGTTTAAAATAGAGCCTGGCCTGCATGTCGGGGGCGTTGAATCCCTCCATGTCAAAATGAACCTTGACATCCACGGTGTAATCCTTGAGCGCCGAATATTTTCTTTCCAGAGCGTCGAGATAGCGCGCCGTATCGTCCTGGGCGAAGGCCCAACCCGCCGAAAACAACAAAAGAAACCAGATGAACCACACACGTTTCTTCAACTTTTGATATCCTTTCTTGTATAGACTCCCAGAGCGATGAGGAACAGGAGGATCGAATGAAGGCCGAGTATCGCTGCGGAGCTCCCGATCTGCTGCCAGGGGATGGGATCATCCAGAAATCGCTGCCAGAATGTCAGGTAGGTGGTGAAGAGGTAGGGTTTTAAAGACCGGAAAAAATCGAGCGGGAAATTTCCGATCACAAGAAAAACCACGACAACCGCCATCGTGCCGATAATCGGACCGACGGAGTTCTCCGCCAAGGTTGAAAGGAGAAAGGCGATGGAAGCCACCGCCATCATGGACCAGATCGCCGCGATAAAGGCAAAGAGCATCCGGATAGGAATTTCAGCTTCCTCGATGTAGATGATGCCAAACCGGCCATAATGATGAATGATCAAATCGCCGCTGCCAAAAAGGGTCAGCCCGAGGAGGATGCACAAAAGCCCGAGAAAGAGGACCAATCCCGCCGTGTAGAAAAACGTCGTGATATATTTGGCTGTAATGATCCTGCTGCGGGAAGGCGGTCGTATCAAAAGGAGTCTCACGGTGCCCGAAGTCGCCTCGCTTGACACCACGTCGCCTGCGACCAGGGTGATGAGGAAAGGCATGTGAATGTGAAGGCTGTTCATGATAAAGGCGGTGACAAACCAGCCATTTAAGACATTCCCGGAGATGAGGAAATCTTTCTCGAGGGACCGCAACATGCGATACAGGATCTCATCAGCGCTCAATCTCATCACGACCTCTGTGATGATCACAATCAAGGCAATGACGCTGAAACCGATATAGGTCCGCCATCGGCTGAACGTCTTGACCGTTTCAAACCAGACGAGTTTCATATCTCCGATTTCCCTCCGGTGACCTTCAGGAAAAAATCCTCAAGGGAACGATGGGGAGAGAACGATGAAACCGAGATCCCGTGGGTCACGAGATACTTATTCAGTTCAGGGGCCTGGCCGGGCTCCACCCGGACCTCCATCGCGCCATTCCCGACCGAGAGGACCTTCACCCAGGTGAGACTTCCCATCAACTCCAGGGCGGAATGAAAAGGGAATACCTGGAGGGTGTAATCCGTGGCCTCCTTGCCCAGGAGCTCGGAGACCGTCCCCTGGGCAATGAGTTCGCCCTTATTGATCACGGCCATTCTTGTGGCCACCAGTTCAACCTCGGAAAGAAGATGGGAAGAGAGAAAAATGGTCATGGATCTCTCGTGCGAAAGTCTCTTAATCAATTCCCTGATCTCTTTCATCCCCTGGGGATCGAGCCCTGTGGTTGGCTCGTCGAGGATGATCAATTCCGGTTTGGTCAGAAGGGCCTGTGCGATTCCGAGTCTCTGCTTCATTCCGTGCGAAAACGTCCTGACCTTTTCAAAGGCACGCGATTTTAACCCTACGACATCGAGTATTTCCATAATCTCATCGCTTCGGACGCTCCGGTTCATCGAGCCGAGGATCTGGAGATTCTTATAAGCGGAAAGGTAAAGATAGAAATCAGGTTTTTCAACAATGCCACAGACACGGGAGAGAACATCCTGGCGGTTCTGATGGAGATCCTTCCCAAACATTTCAATCGAGCCGGAGGTCGGACGGAGGAGGGTGAGGATCATCCGTATGGCGGTGCTCTTCCCTGCTCCGTTCGGCCCGAGAAAGCAGAAGATATCCCCGCGGTGCACTTCAAGATTTAAATTCCTGGCGGCCCAGCGCTTGCCAAACTTCTTGCTCAAACCAAGCGTTCGCAGGACAATCTCTCTTTGAAAAGTCTCTTCCATAATTCTATATAAGACAAAAAATTCCTCTCTGCCTCCTCTTCTTTTTCAATCACCCCATTTCCCCCATCCCTTTATCTCCCTATCTCCCTATCCGTCTTCTTCCGGGTTTTTCCGGAGATGACCAATGTGATCTCTCCTTTTATTTTCTTCTCTCCGAGGGCGTTTTGAATCTCGCTCACCTTTCCCCTTAAGACCTCTTCATACATCTTGGTCAATTCCCGCGTGAGAACGATCTCCCTGTCTCCGAGAACTTCGAAAATATCCCTCAGAGTTTCAGAGAAACGATGGGGAGATTCATAGAAAATGAGGGTCTCCTTGACCTCTTCCAATTGTTTCAGTATGTCTCTTCTTTTCTTCGATTTATGGGGGAGAAAGCCTTTGAAAAGAAAGGCATCGGTCGGAAGGCCGGAGACACTAAGAGCCGTGATGACGGCAGAAGGACCCGGGATGGGGATGACCGGGATCTCATTTTCAATAGCCAGCCGGATGAGACGGTATCCCGGGTCAGAGATGCCGGGCGTCCCTGCATCCGATACCAGGGCGATTCGATCGCCCCGGTTCAATCTGGAGAGGATGAATTCCCTCTTCTTCATTTCATTTCCTTCGAAGTAACTGGTAAGCGGGGTATGGATGGAGAAATGCCTAAGAAGAAGCCCTGTGTGCCGGGTATCCTCCGCCGCAATCAGATCCGCTTCTTTTAATATCCGGAGCGCCCTCAGGGTAATATCTTCGAGATTCCCTATGGGAGTGGAGACGATATAGAGGGTTCCCTTCTTCTTAGAGATTGTGTCGCAATTCACCGTTCCCCCTTCGACACGCTCAGGGCGAACGGCTAAGTAATTGGTTTCAAATGTGGTTTTTTCCGTTCGTGGTGAGCCCTTCCTTCGACTTCGCTCAGGACATTCGGGAAAAAACCGTTCGCCCTGAGGTTCTCGAAGGGTGAACGGTTCGCTCAGGACAGGCCTTGTCGAACCATGAACGGACTTACGACACGGTCTATTGTCGGAGGAGGAAGAGGCCATACCCTGTTCAATATCACTTCTTCAGGGATGGATCAAGAGCGCCGAAGAAATTCCGTGTGTTTAGGTTAAGGTTAAGGTGACGAAGCCGGTGACAAACAATAAACGATGGACAACGAACAATGAACAAAAAGGTTGATACACTGTTCATCGTTCATCGTTTAAAGTTCATTGTTCCTAAATGATACGGGCGTCGTTGCCGTTACTGCTTAACAAAACCCTCAGAGCCTGTAGTTGTTTTTGAAGGCTCTCAAAAAAAAGTATTGACAATTGATGGCAAAAACAATAAATAGAAATGTAATCAAAAAGTTGGGATTGGGAAACTCATGCCTGAAGAACTTCATGTTGAGAAGAAATCGCTTGATCTGGCCGAAGAGATGGTTATGGTCGAAGGGATGGAGACGGACGAGGAACTCCTCCTGGCCAGAGATTTGACCAGTTTTTTCCTAAAGACCTTTAAGGCCATCCGGTTTTATCCACCCGATAACCCTACCATCAAGGGTTTCAGAGATCAACTGTTAAAAAAAATCCAGTATTTTTTAAATAAATACCCTTCCTTTATTCTTCAGGTTGGCGAATTCACACTCTCATTTAAAGACAGAGTCCTTTACGAAAACCGAGATCCGAAGTCAAGCCTTGCCTTTCTCCTTTATAAAGATGGGTTGAGGGAACTCCGGTTTATGAAAGGATTGGAGGAGTGGGAGGTTCAGGGGTTGATGGATGTCATCCGGGGGAGCGAGAATATCAACGAACTGGAAGACGACCTCGTCACCCTGATATGGGAGAGAGATTTCGAGCACATCAGCTACCTTGCCACGGACGAATTCCTCGAAGAAACCCCCATTCTCATCCCTGAAAATGTGGATCAGTTCAGAAGTAAGCTGATCTTCAAGCCCATCGCCTATAACGTCCAGGTGGACCTCCTTGAGGAGGAAGAACCCGACCTGGAGAAGGTCCTTTCCCAGACCGTCGGTGGGGAAGCGATCAGGGACAGAAATGTCTATTTCCTCACCCCTGAGGAGGTGGACCGATTGAGAATCGAGGTGGAGAATGAGATCGATCCCACCTTTGTCTTCAATGCGGCTGACATCCTCTTCGAAATTCTGGGGCTGGAGAAAGAACAAGAACCCTATCAGGATGCGGCGAATCTCCTCCTGAAGATTCTGGATGGTCTTCTCACTCTCGGCGAGTTTCAAAGGGCAAGCGATCTGTTAAAACGGTTCTATATCATTATCAAGACCTATGAACTCAAGGACTGGCAGGCTGAAGCCATTCATAAGTTGATTGAGAGCGCCGGTGATGAGGTGAGGATCGAAAGGATCGGTAAGATCCTCGAAAAAGAAGCGGGGATCCGATTGGAGGATGTAAACGAGTACCTCATCCTTCTTCAGCAGATCTCGATCAAGCCCCTCATCAAATTGCTGGGAGAGCTGAAGAATTCGAAGACCCGGAGGGTGATCTGTGACGCCCTCTCTGAAATCGGGAAGAACGCCATCGAACTCTTTACTCCCTTCATCGACGACCGACGGTGGTATCTCGTCCGAAATATCACCTATATCCTTGGCCGGATCGGAAAAGAGAAGGCCCTTCCCCATATCCAGAAGGCCTTTAATCATGGTGAACTCCGGGTGAGGCGGGAGGCTGTTCAGGCTCTGGGATTGATTGGCGGTCCGAAATCCATCTCATTGCTCATCAAAGCCCTCATCGACAAAGATGGACGTATCCGGGCAATGTCTGCCATCAATCTCGGAAGAATAGGGAAGAATATCGGTCTGGCCGCTCTTCTCGAAGTGGTCCAGTCGAAGGACTTTCAAAAGAAGGAACCGACCGAGATGAAAGCCTTTCTCGATGCAATCGGAATGGTGGGCTCCAATGAGGCCCTTCCCGTGCTTCAGCAGATGTTAGAGCGCAAGAGTCTCTTCGGAATGGGCAAAAAGGATGAGACCCGGCCCGGGGTGGCCAATGCGCTGGCGATGATCGGGACGACTGAAGCGAGGGACATTCTCGAGAAGGGGAGAAATTCAAAAGAGGAATCAATCCGGAATGCCTGCCAGCAGGCGTTGAGAACAATTTCCGCCAAGGAGCCATCCGTCTGATGCCGGAAAAAACGCTAACCGTACAAGATGATCTTTCCACCAAGATGGGGACGGAATTTGTCATCCGGTTCTATCGCATGCTCAAAGGCACTGCGATCTATGACCGGAACAATGTCGTCATGGACCAGTACGCCCTGGAGTGTCTCCAGGCCATCAACCCCGTGGTCAAATCGGAAGACCACATCTTTTTAAAGATCGTCCGGGACAACTGCTTCTTCAATAATGTGAAGATTCAGGTGAGGGCGGATAATTATCCCATCTTCAAAAGCTTTTTGAATGAGATGAAGAAGCGGTGGATCGGAGAGGTCGAATTTACGGAGGAGGTAAACAAGGAGCATCTGAAAGACCTCATCTTCCTTCTCTCAGGGCTGGAGGAGAATAATGAGAGCAACTACCTCTATGTGAAGAAACAGCTCGAATACAGGGATATCGGCCATATCCATGTTGGAAAACTGGAGTTTTTCAAAGATGAGGAGATCTATGTCGATTCCGAGGACCAAAAGCGGCGCTCCAAGGAGGTCTACTTTAAGTCGATCAATATGGTCAAAGAGGTGATGGATGGCGTTAAGAATCAGAGGGTCGTCAATATCCGTAAGGCGAAGCGCCTCATGCAGAATGCGGTCAATGCGATCATGCAGGACGATTCGGCTTTGCTGGGATTGGCCAACATTAAGAATTATGATGAGTATACCTTTAACCACTCGGTCAATGTGGCGATCTATGCCATTTCCATCGGCCAGAGGGTCGGCATTCCCAAGAAGCACCTCTCCCATCTTGGCATGGCAGGGTTATTTCACGATATCGGGAAGACGAGAGTTCCCAAGGAGATTCTGAATAAGGCCGGAAAATTGAACGCAGAGGAATGGGAGGTCATACGGGCTCATCCGGTCGTCGGGACAGAGATGGTAATGAGGATGAAGGAGTGGGGAGAGCTCTCCACCCGGATGATCAGTGGTGCCTTTGAGCATCATCTCAGATATGACTTGAGCGGATATCCCAAGCTGACGCGAAAGAGAAAGGTGACCCTTTTCGGAAGGATCATCACTCTCTCTGATTTTTATGATGCCCTGGGAAGACCGAGAGTGTATAACCGGTTTCCCTATGTGTCGGAGAAGATCCTGGGGTTGATGATGGAGCGGAGCGGAAAGGATTTCGACCCCATCCTGGTCAAGATATTTGTCAACATGATCGGCATCTTCCCTCTGGGCACCCTTGTCCACCTCAATACCAATGAGATGGGCATCGTTGTTCAGATCCAGGAAGAATCTGACCTCATTGACCGGCCGAAGGTCAACCTTCTCTTTTACAAGGATGGACAATACCGGAAAGGAAAGGTGGTGGATCTCACGGAGAAGGATGAAACCACCAGTCAATATAAGTGGACTATCGTAAAAACCCTTGACCCGAATGAATACAGCATCAATGTCGCCGAATACCTGATTTAACCCAAAGAATCGCTTAGAAAATAAAGTCTAACGGTAAAGGAAACGAGGCCCGTATCGTTATTAGAAGGCTACGTTTATCGTCTCATTCTCTGCACATAACCGTAACCGATAACCGAAACGGGCTTCGTAACCGTAACCTTATCAACCTTTGCCTTTTGCCTCTTCCCACAGGCAATCCATTTCGGCGAGACTGGATTGATGGATGGACGTCCCTTTCTTCAGAAGCGATGTTTCAATATAACGGAACCGGGAGATAAATTTTTCAATCGTTCTACTCAATGCATCTTCGGGATCGATCCTGAGAAACCGGGCCAGGTTAACCAGAACGAATAAGAGATCACCGATCTCTCCGCGAATTTTTCTTCGGTCGCCTGAAGAAAGGGCCTCCCGGAGCTCTTTCATCTCCTCATCCATCTTGGTCAAGACCCCTGTCAGATCCGGCCAATCGAACCCCGCACTTGAAACCTTACGAGTGATCCGTTCAGCCCGGGAGAGCGAAGGGAGATTTTCGGGTATTCCATCGAGAAGGGAACGGGTGCTTGTATCCCGATGGAGTTTGTTGATTAATTTGATCCGCTTAGTCATATTTTTACGATTCAACTTTTTTGCCCTCCTTCAAGCCCTCCGCAATTCAGACACTGGACTTCAGACTTTAGACACCAGACTTTTCTATATCAGTCATTAAGCCTTGCAGCCTTCTCAAACATTCTTGAGTTTTTGCCCATAATTCTTCATGTCTATTGCCCCTTTTGTGTATTCTCTGGCCATTTCCTTCCCTTTCAGTCTATTGTCTGAAGTCTATGGTCTATTGTCCGAATCACAGCGAGCCCTCTATTTCCTTGCTTAGCCTCATTTTTTGTGTTAATTAAATAATCTTAAATTAAGGATTTTGCAAACATTTTGATGGATGAATGCCTGAAAGGTTTCTGAAAAGAGGAAATGACATGGATTACCGCAGCACGCTCAATCTTCCGAAGACTGACTTTCCCATGAGGGCCAATCTGTCCAAAAGAGAGCCTGAATTTTTGAAGATGTGGGAGGCCAGAGGGATTTACGGGAAATTGATCCGGCAGGCAAAGGAGAGGACAAAATATATCCTTCACGATGGCCCGCCCTATGCGAACGGGAATATTCACATTGGAACAGCATTGAATAAGATCCTGAAGGATATCATTGTTAAGTCGAAGTTTATGGCTGGTTTTAACAGCCACTATGTGCCGGGCTGGGACTGTCATGGACTGCCTGTTGAGCATGAGGTTGAGAAGAGTCTCGGAAAGAAGAAGACGGAACTTTCCACCGTGGATATCCGGAAGCGATGCAGGGATTATGCGACCAAATTTGTAAATATCCAGAGGGAGGAGTTCAAAAGGCTCGGCATCTTTGGAGAATGGGAGAACCCCTATCTGACGATGAATTTCGGTTATCAGGCCACGATTGTCAGGGAATTCGGCAAGTTTCTCCTAAATGGTTCGGTCTATAAGGGGAAGAAACCTGTCCACTGGTGTCCTACCTGTAAGACAGCCCTTGCCGAGGCTGAGGTGAAGTATGAAGATCACCGCTCTCCTTCGATCTATGTGAAGTTCAGGATGATCTCTAAGCTCGAAAATGAATTTCCCGCTTTGAAAGGCAAGCCCATCTCTGTTATCATCTGGACGACCACGCCGTGGACGATTCCCGCCAATCTGGCTATTGCGCTGCACCCTGACTTTACTTATTTGGCTGTCGATATCGGGAAAGAGGTTTATATCTTGGCCGAAGGCCTTCTTGAGACAGTGATGGAGAAGTTCGGAGTTGGGAATTACAAGGTACTGGAAAAGTTTCCAGGCAAAAGATTGGAAGGGTTCAAAACCAGGCACCCCCTATATGAACGGGAATCTATCATCATCCTCGCCCCCTATGTCACCCTTGATGCCGGCACGGGATGCGTTCACACAGCGCCCGGCCACGGACAGGAGGACTATGAGACCGGCGTCCAATACGGGCTTGAGATTTATAGCCCCGTGGATGACGACGGACGGTTCACAAAGGATGTCCCTTTCTTCGCGGGACAGTTCGTCTTCGATGCCAACTCCGCCGTAAGTAAGAAACTGGCAGAAGCAGGAGCGCTCCTGAAAGAGGAGGTGATGGTTCATTCGTATCCCCATTGCTGGCGGACGAACGACCCCATCATCTTCCGGGCGACGGAGCAGTGGTTCATCTCGATGGAGAAGACAGGATTGAGGGGGAATGCCCTTAAATCGATCAATGAGGTGACCTGGATTCCTCCCTGGGGGAGGGACCGGATCTACGGGATGATCGAAAATCGTCCGGACTGGTGCGTCTCCAGGCAGAGAGCCTGGGGAATTCCCATCACGGTCTTCTACTGCTCCTCCTGCAAACAGACGCTGGCCACTCAGGAGACGATTGAATATGTGGCAAAACTTTTTGAGAAAAGAGGAGCGGATGTTTGGTTTGATGAGGAGACAGCCCGTCTTTTGCCGGAAGGAACCCGATGCCCCGGATGCGGAGGAAGCGAGTTTACCAAGGAAACGGATATCTTAGATGTCTGGTTCGATTCAGGGGTTTCATATGCCGCTGTTCTGGAAAACCGGCCTGAGCTCCAATTTCCGGCAAGCCTCTACCTCGAAGGAAGCGATCAGCACCGGGGATGGTTTCATAGCTCCCTTCTCACCTCTGTAGGGACAAGAGGCCATGCCCCCTATTGTTCGGTCCTCACCCATGGGTTTGTGGTGGACGGAGAGGGCAAGAAGATGTCCAAGTCCGCAGGAAATGTGATCGCTCCTGAAGAGGTGATCAATAAGCTGGGGGCCGATGTCCTGAGGCTCTGGGTTTCAGCAGAGGATTATAAGGATGATATTAAGATTTCCGATGAGATTCTGAAACGACTGGCCGATTCCTACTTCCGTATCCGGAATACCTACCGGTTCCTCCTCGGAAACCTCTACGATTTTGATCCTGAAAAAGACCGGATTCCCTATCCGGACCTCTATGAGATTGACCGATGGGCTCTCCACCGGCTCCAGAAACTGATCTTTAGGGTGAGGGAGGCCTATGAGCGATTTGAGTTTCATATTGTCTACCACAGCGTGCAGAACTTCTGTGCAGTTGAGATGAGCTCGACCTATTTTGATATCCTGAAGGATCGTCTCTATACGTTTTCAAGCCATTCCCGTGGCCGCCGATCAGCCCAGACCGCCCTTTATGAGATATTGAGCGCACTGACCCAACTGATGGCTCCCATCCTCTCCTTTACCGCAGAAGAAGTGTGGCAGCATCTTTCAGGAGGAGAAGGGAAGGCGGAAAGCGTCCATCTCACCGTTTTTCCGGAAATCAAAAATGAATATTTAGATGAGGGGTTGAACGAAAGATGGGAGCGGATCTGGGAGATCCGCGCTGTGGTGATGAAGGCCCTGGAAGAAGCCCGCAAAGAGAAAAAGATCGGGCTTTCTCTCGATGCCCAGGTCCATCTCCATCTTCCGGAGAAGGAGTACCAATTCCTCAAGTCCTATGAGAAGGAATTGAAGTCGATCTTTATCGTTTCCTCCGTCACCCTTCGCCCTGTTGAGAGCCGGGAGGAGAAGGAAGTGAAAGCCGAGGTCCTTCGTGCGGATGGGGAGAAGTGCGAACGATGCTGGAACTATGATGTCAGCGTTGGAAAAGATCCGGAACATCCTATTGCCTGCGGAAGATGTGTGGAGGCGCTTCAGGGGTAACACCAATGCGGATTTCGGAATGCGGAATGCGGATTTAAAAATGAAACGAAAATATTGGGTTCTGATCATTTGCTTCGTTTCGATCTTCATCCTGGATCAATACACGAAGCACGAAGCCCAGCAGAAAATCCCCCTCTATCACACAATCAAAGTGATCGATGGATTCTTTAATCTCACCCACTTGAGAAACACCGGAGGGGCCTTCGGGATCCTTGCAGGCAAAAAAGAAGGGATTGGCTCTCTCTTCTTCATCATGGTCTCCCTGGGCGCGGTTGGAGTAATCCTTTACCTCTTCCATAAGGCAAAGGAGCATGAGCGGAGCCTCTCCCTGTCCCTTTCCCTCATTCTGAGTGGAGCGATTGGAAATCTCATCGATCGAATTCGATACGGGGAGGTGGTTGACTTCCTCGATTTTCACCTTTTTGCATACCACTGGCCTGCTTTCAATATTGCGGATTCCGCCATCACCATCGGCATCGGCCTGATGGCCATTGAGTTGTTGTTCCACGACAAAAAAAGATTGAAAACTTCTCCGTGATTTATAAAAAACACTGCTAACTTATAACTCTAAACTCATAACTTTTAACTCTTAACGATGTATCCCATCCTCTTTCGCCTGGGCAGTTTAAACATTTATGCTTACGGTTTTTTTGTTGCCATCGGTTTCGTTCTGGGCTTTTTCATCGCCTTCAGGAGAGGCCGTGAAGAGGGGATCCCCTTTGAGAGAATGGTCGACCTCCTTTTCTGCATCGTATTGTCCGCCATCATAGGATCGAGATCCCTCTTTTTCCTGGTCAACTTTGAACACTATCGCGACTATCCCCTTCAGATCTTCAGAATATGGGAGGGAGGGCTGGTTTTTTATGGAGGGCTCATCCTCGCTGTTGCCGTTTCATTTGGATATTTGAGGTGGAATCGACTTTCAGTGTGGAAGTTCGCTGATCTCTTCTCGCCCTCCATTGCCCTGGGGCTCTTCTTCGGCAGAATAGGCTGCTTCTTTGCCGGTTGCTGTTACGGAAAGGAGACCTCTCTTCCCTGGGGGATCACCTTCATTGATCCGAACTCATTGGCCCGTCTCAATTTCAGCCTCCATCCCACACAGCTCTATGAGGCACTGGGCAGTCTTGCCATCTTCTTTTTTCTCAACTGGAAGAGGAAAAGAAAGACCTTCGAAGGTCAGATCTTCTGGCTCTTTCTCCTTCTCTACTCAGCCATCCGTTTTTTGATTGAATTTCTAAGAGATGACCCGAGAGGGTTTCTCTTCGGAGGGATTCTCTCCACTTCTCAGGGGATAGGAATTTTTTTGGCCTTGACCTCCCTTTTTATGTTATTTTATTTAAAGAGAGTGCAAAGGAGGTAGCGAAGGTGGCTGTTCTGGAGATCCTGAAATATCCCCATCCCCTTTTGAAGAAACGATGTGAGGAAGTGGACCGGATCGACAGAGAGGTAAAGAAGTTGATCCGGGATATGACGGAGACGATGTATCAGGCGAATGGGGTCGGACTGGCCGCCTGTCAGGTTGGCGTTTCCCGGAGGGTCATCGTCGTCGATGTCAGTCCCATCGATCCTGAAAAGGAGTTCTTCGTGATGGTCAATCCCGAGGTCATCTCCGAAGAGGGTGAGATCGAACATGAAGAGGGATGCCTGAGCGTTCCCGACTGTTTGGAAAAAATGAAGAGAAAGGAAAAGGTTCTGGTCAGAGGGTTTTCTCCGGCGGGAAAGGAGATCGAGATCTCAGCAGAGGGGATACTGGCCATTGCCATTCAGCATGAGATCGATCACCTCAACGGAGTGCTCATCCTTGATCGAATCAGCCGGCTCAAGAGGGAGATCTACCGGAACAAGTTGAAGAAGGAGAGACGAAAGAAAGAAGACGAGTGATGGTATCTTCCTGGCGCATTGTATTCTTTGGAACTCCAGCCTTTGCCCTTCCTGTTCTTCAAAATCTCTTTGAAGGGCAGGATGAAGTTGTGGGAGTGGTCACACAGCCGGACCGGGAGAGGGGGAGGGGAAGAAAAAAAAGTCCTTCTCCGGTCAAAGAACTTTCGCTCAAATACGGAATCACTCCACATCAACCGGAAAAAGTCAAGGAAGGCCCTTTTCTGGAGGCGATGAAAGGCCTTGGGCCTGACCTTTTTGTCGTGGCGGCATTCGGTCAGATCTTACCGAAGCCCCTTCTGGAGGTTCCAAGATTCGGGGCGGTCAATGTCCATGCCTCGCTTCTGCCCGGATATCGAGGGGCGGCTCCGATCGCCTGGGCTATCCTCAGAGGAGAGAAGAAGACGGGTATCACCACGATGCTGATGGATGAGGGCACGGATACCGGAGATATCCTGATGCAGGCTGAGCTCCTGATTGAAAAGGAGGATACTGGAGAAACCCTTCAGGGAAAGTTATCCTCTCTCGGTGGACGATTGCTGATGGAGACGGTTGAAAAGATGAAGGCAGGCAGTATTTCTCCTTTGCCACAAAACCATTCAAAGGCGACCTATGCTCCTCCCCTGAAGAAAAAAGATGGCCGGATCGATTGGAAAAGGCCGGCAGAAGAGATCGATCTCAAGGTCCGGGCATTCAATCCATGGCCAGGGGCCTTTACCGGATGGGAGAATCATCTGATCAAGATCTATCGGGAAGAGGTTCGAAAAGGAGTATCAAGTGCTGAGGCAGGTTCGGTCATCTGGGTGGGATCTGATTTCATTGAGGTCGAGACCGGGGATGGCTCCCTCCTGATCAGAGAAGTTCAACCGGAGGGGAAGAGAAGGATGAGTGTCCGGGATTTCCTTTCCGGGCATCGTATCCCTATAGGAACAGTTTTTGGTTCGTAGTTCGGAGTTGATGAACTCGTAAAAAGTTGTCATTCCCGTGAAAACGGGAATCCAGAGAATTCTAAATAAATGAAAAGACTGGATTCCTGCTGGAGTTTATCCCGATGAAAATCGGGGCAGGAATGACAGAAAATCATCTTTTCAGACTTTTTACGAGACCAGAAGAGTTCGGAGAATTAAATTCTTTGCTCCGAACTACGAACTCATCACTCCGAACTAAAGAGGTTAACTTGGAACCTACGCCTAAAAAAAGAATCTTTATCGGACTGCTGGTTCTGACCTGTCTAATTCTCTCTTTTTTCACCTTTCTCCTCTGGTATGTTCCGCTGGTGGGGCTGAAGAATATCCATTCTTCTTTACCCTTCCTCTACAGCCTCATCCTTGCCATCTTCGTTTTCTTTATGTTCTCCGGTGGGCTTCTCCTTATCTTCACCGTCCTCCGGGGCAAAGACATCCTCTTCTCCCAGAGACTGAGGGGAATCGTGGCAAAGATTCTCTTCCCTTTCATGATCCTGATGGGGAAAATCGTAGGGGTGTCGAAGGAGAAGGTTCAGCAGTCCTTCATTGAGCTCAACAACCATCTCGTCCGATCGAACCATCACCGGACAAGGCCCGGTCGACTCCTTCTTCTGCTTCCACATTGCATCCAGGATTTTGACTGCCAGATCAAGATCACCGGAAATATCAAGAACTGCGAAGGATGCGGGAAGTGTGAGATCAAGGACCTGATCGAACTGGCGGACCAATACCAGGTGAAGATAGCAGTGGCAACCGGAGGGACGCTGGCGCGGAGAATCATCGTAGAAAACAGACCCGAAGCCATTGTGGCGGTGGCCTGCGAACTCGATTTGACGAGCGGGATCCAGGATACCTATCCCATTCCGGTCATCGGCATCCTCAACGAGAGGCCATTCGGTCCCTGCATCAACACCAAAGCCGATATTCAAAAGGTGAAGAAGGCGCTTGTGGACTTCCTCGAACCCTCTCTCCCGTAATGATTGTTAGCTAAAATTTAAAACTGCACACCTGTTAATCTCCTCTCCCCAAGGGGAGAGGATAAAGGTGAGGGGGGTTATCCCTAATCCACCCTCACCCCAACCCTCTCCCGCCGGCGGGAGAGGGAGGAGTTACTGATTTCAATTGTGTGATGGTTTGGTCACAATTAAAGCACGTGCCATGGCTAACTTTAAACAGATTAGGTGTGCACTTTTAATTCTTAAATGACATTCTCTCCCGGGATGATTTGACAATAATTTTTAAGATGATTATACTTTTGAAATAAAGGGAGGTACATAAGAGATGAACTATTTTAAGACATTCCTTTTAATGCTGGTATTAACCGGTCTTTTCATTATTGTGGGTTCTGCCATAGGAGGGAAGACCGGGGCGATTTATGCCTTCATCTTTGCGGCCCTGATGAACTTCTTCGCCTACTGGTTCAGCGATAAGATCGTGCTCAAGATGTATGGAGCGAAGGAGGTTTCCCAGGCAGAGGCTCCTGAACTTCACCGGATCGCTGCAGAATTGACGAGCAAGGCCTCCATGCCAATGCCCAAGGTCTATCTCATGGAGAACG
>JASEHH010000083.1 GCA_030017685.1 Thermodesulfobacteriota bacterium
TATGAAATGCATACGATGTCCCCCTTTCTTGGGTAGTAAAAGTTAATAGGAATATCAACCCCTTAGATCCCGCACCTCTTTTTAGATCCTGCACCTCCTTTCCCATTTTCCCCCAACTTTTGGTAGATCATGGTAAGAATCCCTTCGAGACTTGACAAAAAAACCCGCAAAGAAGCTGTTTGGAGTTCTTTGCGGGTCTCTCTCGCATCCTAAAAAGGACTCTTTGCAACTAAATTTAGTCTCCTTATATACTATTCTCTGCGAAATAACAAGAAAAATCGTTCATTTTCAGGAAGAACTCGACAAGGGTGGCAATGATGAATTGTGAATTCTAAACCGTGGATATCTTGTCAAAATTCTTTGCTTTCAAAAGCGTTCGATATGAAGAATAAAAAATAACCGCCTTGGAGGCTATAACCGATGGAAACCATTTGATGAGGTGTTTGCGGGTTCCTTTTAATTCCATCGGATGAATGGGTTTGGTGATTAAATAGCAAGTGCCGAAATGCCAATTGTGAAGCCAATTTGTGCTAATGGTTTGGTCGCACCCGAAGAGACAGCAGATCTAAAGACATTTTTAAAAATGCTTTAGAAACTATGTTTCGTTCGCTTTGTTCCAATTAAAACAACGGGGTGAGCTTGAAGTTCCTTAACGAATAAACTCTAACACCTGGTCGACAGGCTTTCTGTCTTTCTGGGGTAACTCGTCAGCATATCCCACTGCAACAAGACAAACGAGAGAGAGATTCTCCGGCGCCTTCGTTAGGGTCTCAATCTCCTTCTTCGCCATGAGCGGTGCTCCGAGCCAAACTGCGCCTAAACCCATATGATGAAACACAAGGAGCATGGTCGTCACGGCGGCCGCTGCACTCTGGATAGCTGTTGGCGCTGACCTACGGAATCCCATGATTCGGGTCGCTTCAGGGTCAAAGGACTCACGAGCCATCAATACCTTATCCATCACGCTTTGATATCCAGCGGTAAAGACGGCGATACAGGCGGGAGCATTTCTAAAAAAAGAAACATTTCCCCGATACCGATTGATATCTTCCTCCCAGGATGACGCTTCCGGCCAGGAAGCAATCTTGTCCGAAACGAATTGAAGAGCATCTGCCATCTTCTCAATAACCTCTCTCTTTTTTACAACAACAAAACGCCACCCCTGGAAATTGCCTCCGTTGGGCGCCCAGGTGGCTAATTCCACCGCCTTCTTCAACAATTCATCTTGGACCTCATCCTGTTTCCATTTTCGAATCGAACGCCTGCTCTTAATCAACTTTTCCAGAGTCTCGATATCCATTGATTTCACCTGCTCTTAGACACAGCGACATCAATCACAACAAAGGACGTCATTCCTGCCCCGTAACAGGGTACGAGGCAAACTCCAGCAGGAATCCAGGAAAACACTGGATTCCGGGTCAAGCCCGGAATGACAAGCCAGAAAAGACTTGTGTCGCCATGTATAGATTAAATTCAATCCCCTCTGCTGGGAGGAAGATTCTCATATCCCGGAACATGGAGGTCAGGAACCACCATCATGGTGGTCGTTCCATGGGCTACTAAATTTCCCTCTCCATTTCTGATATAGGCTTCTCCTAAGGCCAGGGTCTTGCCTTTTTTAACGCATCGCCCTTCCGCCACGAGTTTTCCCTCTTTGGCTGGAGCCAGGTAGTTGACTTTTATCTCGACGGTCGTAAGCCCCATCTCATTCTCCACCTGTGGAAAAACCGCCCAGAAAGTGGCCGCATCTACAATCGAAGCGATCACTCCTCCATGAACAAACCCAAAAGGTTGGAGGTGCTTTTCCGCCAATGGAATCTCTAAAAGGGAGGTTCCCCATTCAAGACCCTTGATCTCCATGGAAAGAAGGGAAAAATAAGGGCTCTGGTTCACAACCTTCGCCACAGCCTCTCTGTATTTCTGGTTCAATTGATTCTCGGCCATCAACGATCTCCTATCCATGATATTTTTCGAGAGCTCTGAAAAACTATTTTTCGCTCTCTCGATTGCAGAGATTTCAAAAAAATGATTCCACAGATATTTCTTTATTTATCAATCGATTTCTAATCTGTGTAATCGGTCCCTAATCGGTGTAATCATAGATTTCTGGATTTTTCCAGAAATCTTTTTTCCAAATAGACGATGGTCAGTTTTTCGCTTGCCATTAAAGTCTTGAAGCGCTTATACCCGAGCTTTTCATAGAGGTAAAGGTTTCGCTCGCTCTTATGGCCTGTAAAAATCTCGAATCTCTGATCTCCTTTAAAAACCTCCTCGATTCGATTCATGAGTTGCGTCCCGATCCCCTGGTTTTGAAAATCGGGATGAACGATAAGCCTGCCCACATAGCAGGTCCCTTCTTTCACAAAAGCCCTGACCGAACCAATGATTTTCCCACCAGTGACTGCTTTAAGAAAAACATGGCTCTCAAAATCTTTCTTAATCTCCTCCAGGGTTTGAGTCAAGGGCGTAATCGTAAAATCATCATAAATCTCAGCCTCGCTCTGGTAGGCTATTTTTTGCAGGGAAAGAATTTCCTCCGCATCGTCGGTGACTGCTCTTTCGATCATCATCTTCAGCCTTTCTTTAACTTAATAACCGTACATCCAGAGGGATGCCTTTCTTTTCGTCACGTACCAGTGACATGGCCTCACTGGTGCACTGTCCCACACAGACTCCGCACCCCATACATTTTTCCCAGTTCACCTTAGACACTTCATTAAGGGAAAGAACTCCAAAAGCACATGAACCCACGCAGGTGCCACAGGCGGTGCAGCTCGTTTCATCCACTTTGGCTATATAACCGGACGAAACCATCATGGGAATCCCATACCTTGCCATTGCATTAATTCCACCACAGCAGCACTTACAACAGTTACAAATGGCGTAGAACCGGTCCAGCATGGCATCCTTAAACCAGGCGGAGTGGAGATGTCCCCGCTTATACTCAGCCTCTAAAAGTTCAAGAGCCTCTGCCTGAGTAAGTCGGCGGCTGCTTTGCGGATTGTGTTCTAAAACGAAATCCGTAAAAGGCTGACCGACGATCATGCATACCTGGGTCGGTTTACAGGGATTGGGTTGAGCATGACGACAAGCACATTCATAAACGACCACATCAGGCGGGCCCTTGAGTATTAGATCCCGGGCCACTGGATAGGGGATGACCTGTTCGAGGTCGCGCAATGAGATATCATGATTGAGATTGATGATCATATGGGCATGTTCTGGTGTAAGCACCTTACCGTGGTAGTGGTCAGATAGCCATGTCTTGGATCGTGGCTTTGGCCTTGGAGGAGGGGGAGGTAAACTGAAAAGTATTTTTACATATTGATTGGTCCAGCGCATGTAGATATAGGTATGTAAAAAACTGAAATTGAAGAATCGTTTTAATCCTCCCTCTCGTAACAATCTCCATGTCGAAAGACGAAAAGGCCGCCAGCGTTCCCCAAAGAGCCATAACACTAATATACCTGTCAGAAGAACACCGATGACGATAAAAATAACTGTTCTCAACATCTTCGACTCACCTCCTTTTCAGAGAGTCTGTAATATTTTCATAGGCCTGGTAGGCTTCCTCTATATCTTCCCGACGGATGGGAAAAGGGCTATATCGCACCTGTTGAAAAAGGATGGTGATCTGATCGATCTGGGAAGAAAGGTCTTTAAACCTCATTCTTAATATTTCTCTATATTCCTCAGGGGCGTAAGAAGAGGGCCGGGGAAATCCTTTCTTTGCAAACGACCTCTCCATCTCTCTATAACATTGGTGAACAAACCGATTGGAATCGCTCGTCTTGATCCGCCTCAATTGAAATTTTCTCAAGACAGGGGAGATCAGAGAGTAAAGCCAGTAGGTCACAACCCCCGTGAGGGCCAGGCAAACAAAAATAACCCAACCCATAATTTTAACCCAGTCCCACAGATTGAATATCATCTCTTTAATGACTGTCCACCATTCTTGTACAAAGAGCAATAAATTCTTAAAGAATGCCAAGATCATTTGAATGAGCATGCTCCACCACTTACCAGGGTTGGCTTGGAGCAGCCGTCTTATAAGATCTTTGAGATAGTCTATCAGGCTTGTAAGGACAAAAGTTTGACGATGTGAAGGGGGCAACCGAAAAGCAGGGGTAGGCTCGAAGGTCACCCAACCCAACCCCTTCAGATAGGCCTCCACCCATGCATGGGCATCGGACTGCCTCACTTCATAATAACCTGTAAAGGGATTATATCGGGTTGCCCGATAGCCTGTGGTCAATCGGCTGGGAATGCCTGAACTTCTCAACAGAAGAACCGCGGATGAAGCAAAGTGTTCGCACTGTCCCTTCTGCTCTTCAAAAAGGAATTGATGAATCGGATCCCCCTCCTTCTTTTGAAGGTCTATTTTGGGAGAATACCGAAAGTTGTTTTTGAGGTAGTGTTCGATAGCCTTTGCCTTTTCATAATCATCCTGGATATCTCCGGTGATGGAAAAACTGAGTTCCCGGATCCTGGGGGACAGGGTTGAAGGGATTTGAAGGTATCGTTCGCTGTCCTGAAAATATTCTTCCCCGCCTGAAGGTCTTCCCTCGATATCGATCGTCTCAGATTTAACAGAGTATACCGTTCCCCTCTGGAGACCACCTGGAATCGTAAAGGAAAGGTCTGTATCCATTTCGACAGCATGGCCTGGAAACCATAAGGCCACCGGTCGATAGGCTGTAAAAATGAAATTTGGCAAATCCTTTTTAATGGAGTAGGTTTGAGGTGTTCCCTTTCCCTCATAGCCTGCGAAATAAAGATCACCCCTTTCCAGATTGAACCTTTGGATTTCAGGCTTTTTATTTTCCCAGAATCGCCCATCGAAGGTATCAAAGGTTCTCCCTCTTGCATAAATAGGCCGGCGCGATTGAAGGTGAAAAACAAGGTCATTCTTAATTTTTTTCGCCCTTGCATTCAGATCAAATCTCCTCTGAAACCCCGCATATTCTGAATCCAAACCGCCCTGCCCCTTATCATTTGGCCTGATCCCTCCTCTCTTGCCCCCGGTTTTGGGCTGTTCGGTCTTTCCCTTTTCCCCCTTTGAAATGGTTCCACCTTCCTTCACCGGAAATGTTCTAAAATGGGGGGATGGAAACCTCGGGACAATGAGATAGATCACCAAAGCCAGAGAAAGGGTGACAACGGCCAAACCTCCTCCCTTTACCGGCAGGTTCATTCTCTTCATCAAGACAGCCTTATCCCCTCCTCTCGCATGTCCCAGCTTTTCATCGAGATGATCCGTCATCAAGGCAAACATTCCAGCCAACACATAGAGCACCAAATAGAAGAGAAAAGACGTTTCTTTGCTCATGCTGGCCGCATAGAGAACGAGGACCAACGAGATGAGGTAAGCAAAGTAGAGGTCCCTCCGATTGGTCAGGGTAAAATTCCTTGCTCCTTGAATGCCGATGAGGAAGGTGAGGAACATCTTATCCCAACCCAAACGCAGGTAAACAAGCAAAGACACGAGAAAGACGATGACCAAAAAAATAATGGATATCACCTTCAGGACTACCTTCTGTTTCTGGCGATAATTCCATCCGACGATGAGACCAACCCCGTAGATCACCGCCCAGAATAGGCTTTTCAAGAGGAAGGGGGCCATCGTCTCCCCGATGTTGATGACGGATAGAACGGCTGTTAATAAAAGAAGGTAGGCGCTGAGATAAACGGAGGAATGCTCAATCTGTTTCATTCCGCAAACACCCTCTGAAGATCATCTCCTTTGGATACAAAATAGACAGGATGACCTTCGCTGACCAACTCCTGAACCAATGGGGCCATTTCTGACGGAGAGGGATCGGTACGACTTGACGAAAAACTTCCCGGATGAATGAAGACGGAGATAAACCTCATCCTTTTGGCTCTCAAAAGGCTCAAACTGTACAGGTAATCTTCTATATTCTTATTGATATGGGAAAATAAAAGGACCGCTGTCCCCCCATCTCGTAAAAAGTCGGAGGAATGGGGGAGGGCGCGGGAATAAAATATTTCCCCATCGCATTTGACTCTGGCCAACTCTTCCAAAATCCTCGCCAACTGGCTCAATCCCTTCGCGTAGGGGATAATATGGGGCCTTTCTCCATACCCTATGAGCTGAAGAGAATGGCCTCTTTCCAATACATATTTCGATATGGAGGCCGCTATTTTAACGGCATATTCAAGAGTGGTCTCCTTTCCTTCGCCGATATTGGAGCCTTTGTGCAGATCCAACAGAACGGTGACTTCTGTTGAAGCCCTTATTTCGAATTCCTTAACAATATATCGCGAATGTTTTGCTGTGGAAGGCCAGTGGATATATCTCAAGCTGTCGCCTTGTTTATATTCCCGGACTCCCAAAAACTCTTCGCTTCCGCCTGCCTTGGATATGAGTTCCACTCCGAGCATGGGGGTATGACCTTTTGCCCTGAGCGGAAGATGGGGAATCTCAAACATCTCCGGGTAAACGAGGAGGGGAAGATGGGTTTCCGGAATATTTTTCGTAGAAGAGGATATTCCCAGTGGATAGGCGGACCGGAGGGCGAGCGGGCCAACCGTATATTCTCCTCTCTTGTAACAATTCATCTTGAAGGAATATTCCCTTTTTTTTCTTCCTTTAAGCCTTACGACAAAGCTCATCGGATATTGATGGCCCGGTTCTGCGGCAGGGATGGAGTCGACCACCTCGATCATATAACGACTGTTCCAATGATTATTTCGAAGGGTCACCCGAACATCCATCTCATCTCCTTCAAAGGCTGTGGACGCTATCTGTCTTTCCGCAGTAATCCCTTTGAGTGAATAACGGGGAAGAAGATGAGAAAGGATCAGGGTTGAAGCCAGAAGGGCAAACATGGCGTAGAGCAAGTTAATTTCCCTGTTCCATGCGATGAGGAAAAAGATGATCGCTAAGAAAATTAAGAATGTTCTTTTATTAAAAAACCTCTTCACATCATTTCTCGACAGGGACAGGGATACGGTTTAGAACCTCTTCGATCACCTTTTCTTCAGTGCCCCCTTTCAGCTTCGATTGGGGTTTGACAATCATCCGATGGGCCAGCACGGGCTTGGCCACCTGCTTAACCATTGAGGGCTCGACAAAATCCGAATGTTTCAGAAGGGCTAAAGCCTGAGAAGCTCTCATCAAGCCGAGGGATCCTCGCGGACTTGCGCCCAGGATAAGGTCCGGGTGTTGACGGGTGGCATCGACGAGCTTTGCAATATATTCCTTAACGGACTTTTCAATATATACTTGAGTGACGGCAGACTGAATCGCCCTCAACTCCTCTTCTGTCATAACGGCTGCGACAGAGTGAATGGGATGAGCTTTGATCTGCATCTCCATGACCCTCACCTCCTGGTCGATTGACGGATACCCGACTTTTATCCTCATAAAAAAACGATCCAATTGAGCCTCCGGCAATGGGTAGGTCCCTTGGAGTTCGATGGGATTTTGGGTGGCAATCACCATAAAAATCGATGGGAGGCGATAGGTTTTACCATCTGCAGTGACTTGCAGTTCCTCCATCGATTCCAAAAGGCTGGATTGGGCTCTTGGGGTGGCCCGATTGATCTCATCGGTGAGGAGGATATTCGTAAAAATTGGGCCGGGCTTAAACTCGAATTCACCCGCCTTTTGATTAAAGATCGATACTCCTGTAATGTCGGAAGGCAGGAGGTCGGGAGTAAATTGAACTCTTTTAAACCGCAAAGCCAGCGAGTTTGCAATGGATCTGGCCAGCATGGTCTTTCCCACTCCGGGGACATCCTCGATCAGGAGATGCCCCCGGCAGAGGAGGGTGATTAAGGCTAAATCGATGACTTCCTTTTTTCCGACAATCACTTTCTCAATATTATCAGACAGAATAAGGAGTTGGTTCTGAAAGGTTTGCATAAAGGAGCCCCCCTTAATGAATAGATTCTCGTTTCGTTTTAAAAGGTAATGTACTAAAATCCGGACAGGAGTGTCAATGAATATATCTTAAATTGGAGTTTTCAGGTCGGGAATGAAACAGATATTCAAAACTTCTGGGAGTAGCGGTGGGCGAGGTCAAAATATTTCCGGGCCCTTTTCAGGGCCTCTTTTTTTTCTTCTTCCGGGATATTCGGGTCATCCAGCCGGAAGCTTTCCACTTTTCCCCGGACATAGGCCCGGTAGCATTTGTAGAAATCCAGGAGTTCCATCAACTCATAATCTCCTGATTCCCCGATATACGCCTGAATCAGATGTTCGCTTAAATCCTCCCTGCTGTGGTAATCGAGGTCCATGGCTAAAAAGGCGATGTCCGCCGTCACATCCGTATACCGGAACCTTTCATTGAATTCGATGCAGTCGAAGATGGAGATTTCCTCCCCCCAGAAGATATGTTCCAGCCGCAAGTCGCCGTGACAGTCCCGGATGCGGTCCTCTTTAATCCTTTGATAAAAAACCTTTTCTTTGGTTCTATAAAATTGATCCGTCTTTTCCTTCACTTCCTGATAAACATCTCCGGAGATCGTCACATCAATATATTTCTCTGTCTGTTCGAAGTTCTCATCTGTATCCTGTTTGACCCGTTCCGGTTTTGCAAAGCTTTTGATCCGGTTGCTTGTTTCTGCCGTAAAATAAAACCGGACCAATTTTTCTGAGATGGCTTCAATCATCCCGGAGGTAACTTCCTTTTTCTCAAGCAATCGATTCATCAGAAACCCTTCAGGTATCTGCCTCATCTTGACCGCATATTCGATCGCCCTTCCCTTGCCATCCAGCACGATCCTGTTGTCCTCTTCCGTAATCCTGATCACCCCAAGATAAAGGGTCGGAGCAAGCCGGAGATTTAAAGTCACTTCCTGCTCGCAGTAATACTTCCTCTTATCGATAGAGGTAAAATCAAGGAAGCCAAAATTGACCGGTTTCTTCACTTTGTAGGCATAGTTCCCCGTGAGAAAGACGAGGGAGATATGGGTCTCGCAAATTCCTATTGCCTGGGGATGATCGAGGTATAATTCCGGATTGAGGAGCGCTTTCTTGAGAGAGGAGATATCCATAGAGCCTCGTCATCTCTTTTCGATCTTTCTGATCTTCCAGTCCGGAGCGTTGTTAAATTCTGTGTCGATCGTGAGGTGAATGATGGACAAACCCTGAACCCTCTTTTTCAAATCGTCAATATCAATGGGTTGAAAAATGGCTTTATTATTCAGATAGGCCTCCCGGGTCAGGGCATTTGATTCGTAATTCTCTTTCGTCCGTTTTAGAATCCTTTCAATCGACTTCTCCTCCGTGCAGGCACACTCTGTAATCACAAAGGGTCGATGGGCCTTCTCCGCAATCTCCGCAGCCCGCGCCCTCAGCTCCTGAGAAACGAAGGTCGCATCCAGGATCAATCCCCCCTCACTTGTCTCCAGCGCATCCTTTGCCAGTCGGAACATCTCCTCATAAACCTTTTTCCTGTTCTCAGGACTGGAGGCCACTTTATTATCAAAGATATCCTGCCCTTTCAGGACCTCCAGACGGATCATATCGGAGCGGAGGATATGAAACCCTTTCATCCTTGCAATCTCTTCGGTCACCGGGCTTTTCCAGCTTCCCGGAAGACCCACAGAAATCAGCACAGAGTCTCTTGGAACTTCAGATTCGATCACCTCTGCAAAAGCTCTTTCCATTGGAGCCTCCTCGTTTAAATCACCAATCACCAAATTCCAATAACCAATTTCCAAATTTTAAAACCAAAATATTTTTGGTGATTGGTTAATTGGAATTTATTTGGAGCTTGCCTGCCTGCCCCGCCCTCGGTCGGGACCGGGGCCGGTAGGCAGGGAATTTGGTAATTGGAATTTCAAAAATATACTATCACATCTCCAGGGCTTTTAGAATCACCTCATGTAAAATTCCATTGCTCACCAAGATACCGTGATTTCTTTCGAGCTTGATGCCGCTGGAGAATTCCAGAGGTTTGCCGTAGAGGTCAGTCACTTTCCCTCCTGCTTCCTCTGCGATGATCGCCCCAGGAGCATGATCCCAGATATTCTCTTTATAGCCTGGCTCAGAGGGTGACGGAACCCTCAGGTAAAAAGTTACTTCCCCTCGCGCCACTACCCCGTATTTAGCCTGGCTGTCCATCTTAAGTGGAGGTCGAATCATCTTCAGTTTTTTCGCAATTCTCTGGTGAACCAGATGGTCGGCATGGTCCGGTTCAACGCTCTCTGTAAAAGAGGCTTTAACCGGATCGCTCACTTTTGAGACGGAAAGGGTCTGCCTCCCTTCTCCATCCAACTCCATCTGGAAAGAACCCTTTCCTCTCAAGGCAAAGAAGAGACAACCCTTTTTTTCGCCAGGCCGTTCTTTGTCCGCATAAAGATTGGGACAGGCCATCAGGCCGAGTTGAATCAACCCATTCTCAATCAGGGCCAGAGCAATGGCATACTGATCTCCTCTGAGAAAGCCTTTGGTCCCATCAATAGGGTCCAATGTCCAGAACCGATTTTTAATCGAATGAGAACTGAGGTCGATCCAGGAGCAGACCTCATCGGATGAGGTGCCAGGAAAGAGGTCATGAACATAGCCTGTAACCTGCCTGAGAATGTTCAAGTGATTGGGTTTCTTCAGCAAAGCCGAATCCTCTTCGGCCACCACAATATCATCCGGAAAGGTGTCTTTGATCAATTTACAGATGATCGCCTGAGACCCGTAATCGGCAATGGTCACGGGGCTCCGATCGATTTTCTGAATGGATGCCCCTTCGGCAAGTTCTTTCCTCACCTTCTGGCAGAACCGGGATGCCAAGCGTATGGCCTGAAGGGCGGTGATCACCTCGGGTGAGTTTTCATCCATATGCTTAAAAACTCCAATAACCAAATCTCAATATCCAGATAATAACCAATCATCAAAGTCCAATAACCAGATGGAAATATTAAAAGGAATAAGACAAAAGCAGCCATTTGGTCATTGGTTTTTTGGTTATTATTTGATTATTGGTGCTTGAAATTTGATGGAATCGTAAAAAGTCGTCATTCCCGTGAAAACGGGAATCCAGAGAATTCTAACTATCTAAAAATACTGGATTCCTGCTTGCGCAGGAATGACTGATATTGGGATTTTCAGACTTTTTACGAAACCATCAAATTTGGTTATTAAAAAAAAGGAGGGGCTCCTTCGCCTCTCCTCTTCGTTATTACAGATGGTGCCGAAGGGGGGATTTGAACCCCCACGGGTGTTGCCCACCACCCCCTCAAGATGGCGTGTCTACCAATTCCACCACTTCGGCATCCTCATATCATGTCGTAGCGTTCCGACATTATCGGAACGAACCTCTTTCGCCCCCAATAAATGCCTGCCTGCACGAAGCGTTTCGGCGAAGGCAGGAGGGCGCTACGAATTTACTTCTTCGGCTCAGGTAGAGGGATTTGAGGTTGAACTGGAGCCTTCTGGGGTTCTGCCGGAGCCGTCTGAACCGGCTTCTCTTTGATGACGGTTGATGCCCGCCTGGTTGAGGCATAGGTCAGCAGGAGTGAGGTGATCATGAAGACCACCGCCGCCACCGTCGTCAGTTTGCTGAGAAATCCCATTGCCCCTGCGCTTCCGAAAAGCGTCTGGCTCGACCCGCCAAAGGCCGCCCCCATCTCTGCTCCCTTCCCCGCCTGAAGAAGAACGATCAGGATGAGGGCAAAACAGACCAGAACATGAATAATCGTAATCATTGCCATAAATTTAATCCCCTTTTCACACCCTAAATAAATCCGAAATCCGAATATCGGACGAAGTTTTCCGAACGGATCAATCTGAAACAAAGAAGTTAAACCCTAAACTCGAAACCCTAAACTCTAAATAAACTCAAATGTTCAAACCACAAAACTCAAAATCGTATAATCTTTTGAGTTTTGGATTTATTTAGGATTTAGAGTTTAGTGTTTAGAGTTTAAACCGTTTCGGATTTCGTGCTTCGGATTTCAGGTTTTATTTATATCATATTTCTTTAAATCTGACAATCCTTGAGAAGGACTCTGCATTCAGGCTTGCCCCTCCGACAAGGGCTCCGTCAATATCCTCCTGATTCATCAGACCCTTGCTATTCTCTGGAGTAACACTCCCCCCATACTGAATACGGATTCCTTCCGAAATCCCACCTGAATAGAGCCGTTCGATCTTCTGTCGGATGAATCGATGGGCTTCTTGGGCCTGCTGGGGAGTCGCTGTCTTCCCTGTCCCAATGGCCCAGACCGGTTCATAGGCGATGACAATATCTCTCGCTTCTTTCTCTCCGAGGCCTTTGAGGCCTCCTTCCACCTGCCTCTCAATCACGGAAAAGGTCTTTCCCTCCTCCCTCTCATTCAGGGTTTCACCGATGCAGAAGATGACCTTCAAATCATACCTCAAAGCCGCCTTTATCCTGCGGTTCACCGTCTCATCTGTCTCTCCGAAATATTGTCTTCTTTCGGAATGGCCGATGATCGCATACTGGCAATGGATCTCCTTAAGCATCATCGGAGAGATTTCACCCGTGAAGGCGCCCTTTTCCTCCCAGAAAAGATTCTGGCTGGCTAAATGGATAGATGACCCCTTCAGCTCTTGAGAGACAGGGTACAGGGCTGTAAAGGGAGGAGCAATGGCCACCTCAACATCCTCGATCCCTTGAAGAGAGACTTTCAATCCCCTGACCAGATCGAGGGACTCCTCGACCGTCTTATTCATCTTCCAGTTGCCTGCGATGAAGGGTAATCTTTTCATCATCCCTCCTTTCTGAGAGCCTCGATCCCCGGCAATTTCTTCCCTTCAATAAATTCGAGGGATGCCCCTCCGCCTGTGGAGATGTGGCCGATCTTATCTGCGACTCCTGCCTGATTCACCGCCGCCACAGAATCCCCTCCTCCGACGATGCTAAAGGCAGAAGATCTGGCAATGTTCCTGGCAATGGCAAATGTCCCCTGACTGAAAGGCTCCATCTCAAAAACGCCCATCGGCCCGTTCCAGAAAATCGTTCTGGCGGTTTTGATCTCGTCAGAAAATACCCTGATGGTCTCAGGTCCAATATCAAGGCAGACCCAATCGCCGGGAATATTCTCATTGCTTACAATCTCTCTCCTGGCCTGGACATCCATCCTTTCTGCGGCAACATGATCGGAGGGAAGGATAAATTTTATTTTCCCTTTTGCTCCTTCGAGAAGATGAAGCGAGAGACCGATCTGATCTCCTTCGACCAGTGATTTTCCGACCCCGAACCCTTTTGCCTTCAGGAAGGTGTAGGCCATTCCCCCTCCCACGAGAAGGGTTGTCACCTTATCCAAAAGATTCTGTATCACCCCGATCTTATCGGAGACCTTTGCGCCACCCAGAATGGCGACATAGGGTTTCTGAGGATTGACTAACGCCCTCTCTAAACTTTCAACCTCTTTCATCATTAAGAAACCAGCCGCAACGGTCTGTATGTATCGTGTCATTCCCATGGTGGAGGCATGAGCCCGGTGGGCAGCGCCAAAGGCATCATTGATATAAACCTCGCAGAGGGAGGCCAGGGCCCTCGAAAAAGATTCTTCATTCTTCTCTTCCTCCGGATGAAACCGAAGGTTTTCGAGGAGGAGGACCTCTCCCTCTTTCATCCCATCGATCTGCCTCCTGACTTCCTCTCCAACACAATCAGGAGCCAGAGAGACGCTCCCTCCGAGCAATCCGGATAACCTTTCCGCAACCGGGGCTAAACTGAACTTTGGCTCTCTCTTCCCTTTTGGCCTACCCAGGTGGGAGGCAAGAACGACCTTCCCGCCTGCCTCACTCACAAAACGGATCGTGGGCAGAGAGAGGACGATCCGTGTATCATCGGTGATCTCATTTTTTTCGTTGAGGGGAACATTAAAATCGACCCGGATGAAGACCCGTTTCCCTTGAAGTTCGACCTGATCCACCCTTCGTAGAGCCATCGGTACACTCCATCCTTAAATCAATCCTTCTCGGCGCAGTGTCACCCCCGAATGACGAAAATACTCCGGAGGATTGGGTTAAGGTGACGGTTAAGTAAAAAGAATTAAAAGACGCCAAACGTAGCCTGTTACTAACGAAACGGGCCTCTTTACCCTAACCTTTTCACTTGTTACTTTAACCCCTTATCTCTTACCAAACAGAAATAAGAACAACTCCACCATCCTGTTGGAGAAGCCCCATTCGTTATCATACCAGGAAAGGATCTTTGCCATCTTTCCGCCGATCACCTTTGTCGAAGGACCATCGACAATGGAGGAGTGGGGATTGCCATTGAAGTCGATGGAAACAAGCGGCTCTTCACAGAAACTCAGAATCCCTTTTAACTTTCCATCCGCATAAGATTTTAAAACCTTGTTCAGTTCTTCAGCCGTCGTCTCTTTTTTCAGTCCAACTACCAGGTCCACCACAGAGACATTGGGGGTTGGCACGCGAATCGCCATCCCATCCATCTTCCCCTTCAATCCCGGGATGACGAGGGAGAGGGCTGTAGCCGCACCGGTTGTCGTGGGAATCATCGACATCCCGGCGGCTCTGGCCCGTCGAAGATCCTTGTGTGGAAAATCGAGGATGACCTGATCATTGGTGTAGGCATGGATGGTCGTCATCAGACCATACTCTACTCCAAACTCGTCAACCAGAATCTTGGCGATGGGGGCAAGACAGTTCGTCGTGCAGGACCCCATGGAAAGAATGTGATGCCTGGAAGGATCGTAGTCCTTCTCATTGACTCCGAGGATGAGCGAAACATCCGGATCTTTTGCCGGAGCGGAGATCACGACTTTCTTGGCGCCGGCTTCAATATGCTTGGAGCCTCCTTCACGATCCGTAAACCTCCCCGTACTTTCCAGAACCACATCGACCCCCAGGTCCTTCCAGGGAAGCTGGCTCGGATCTTTTAAGGCGAAAACTTTGACCTCCTTTCCATCGATTAAAATGGCGTCTTTCTTTCCTTCAATGCTTGCCCCAAATTTCCCGTGAACAGAATCGTACTTTAAAAGATGGGCCAATGTCTTAGCATCGGTGAGATCATTGACTGCGACAAACTCCAGATCTTTCCTGTTAAAACCTGCTCGAAGGACATTTCGGCCAATCCGACCAAACCCATTAATCCCGACCCTGATAGTCATATCGCCCCCTCCTTATTGGAATTAACCGTTATTATATACCTTTTTTCTGTTCCCTCCGTCAATATGTTTAGTAGGGAGTCCCAGGGTGAATTCATTCTGCCCTGAAAACTGAAATAAATCCAATTATTGTAAGAAA
>JASEHH010000214.1 GCA_030017685.1 Thermodesulfobacteriota bacterium
ATAATGAAGCCAAGTTAATGGTGGAGGAGTTCATCGAAGGAAAGAGGGAGAGGTAGTAGAGATTTTAGATTGCGGATTGCGGATTTAAAAAATCATTCCAGAAAAGAAGTTAGAACCCTTTTGTCTCCTGAAGTTTGTATCTCCTTGAAAAACTCAACAACCCTTTTCAGATCTTTTCCAAACCTTTCGTAAAGGGCTTCAAAGCGGCCGAGGCGATGGAGGTATCGCCGGTAGGCCATCAGGACCGCATTGTTTAGTTTCTTCCTTTCAAATTCTTTGTAGCAGTCCGTTTTAAACTGATCTTGCATCTCTGTGAATTTTTCTTGGATCGATTGAAAGATCTCCTCCCTTCCCCTCACCTTCTCCTCTCTCGAAACGGGTTGATCATAGAATTCCGATAACCGTTTGTATGCCTGATCGATCCATTTCGAAAAAAGCAGGTCATCCCCCTGATAATCGATCGCCAGGGCCACCTCTTTTGAACCGGGACCATACTTCTCAGTCAGAAAATGGACTGACCCTTGATTTCCGATGAAGGTCGCCAGTTGCTCATTCAGATCGGTCTCTCCTTTAAAATAGACCGTGGCATGGACCATCTCGTGGAGAATGATGTTGGCCAGGGTGGGCTCATCCCATTTCAGCATCGTCGAAAAGATGGGGTCTTTCAGCCATCCGAGCGTGCTATAGGCGGCCGCCTGCTGGAGATAGGTGTCATAACCTTTTTTCTCCAGAGACTCCTTCTCATTCAAAACTCCCTTTAGGGTGAAAAAGCTTTTGTAGGTTGCTCTGCCGATGATGGGAAAGTTCCAGTGATGAAGGTGAAGGCGATCTTTTTCGCTCGCTGTGATGATATGAAGGACAGGCCTTTTCACTTCAAAATATTTTGAGTAATTCCCTGTCCTTCGCAATCCCAGCCTCTCCTCACCATAGCGCTTCACCTCCTGGATGATGTGGATTTTCCTTTTTCCCTCATCTTCCAGCGTTTCGTCCCTGAGAGCTTCCTGAACAGGAACGCTCTGAAAGGTGATGAAGGACTGATGCCATCCTAATTTGGAGAAGTAGAAGAGATTTCCGCACCCCGTCAGGAGGAAGCAGAGAAGAGGCAGAAAGAGTTTCAGACTTCTTCTCATCCTTTTCTTAACTTCTGAGATACGATGACTAGGCCCATCAAGCCGAATCCGATGATATCGTAGAGGGCAACAGGGTAGAACAGGAGCAGGCCTGCGGCCAGCAACATGATCCGTTCATAAAGGGTCGCCTCTTTAAAGAGCCAGTTTTCCACACCTCCTGCCAGGGAGGCAACCCCTATAAAGGCGGTGACCGTCGTCCAGATCACATCCATGACAGGTCCCTTGAGCAAAATCCCAACGCCTTTAGGATCAAGCACAAACATGAAGGGCACGATGAATGCCGGCAGGGTATATTTCCATGCATACATCGTCGTCTTATAAGGGTTCCCTTTGGTCAGCGCAGCCGCAGCGAAACAGGAGAGCGCGGTGGGAGGAGAAACCTCCGAAAGGATGGCATAGTAGAATACAAACATATGGGCGGCAAAATCCGGAACTCCCAACTGAATCAATGCTGGAGCAGCAATCACCGCAGAGATGATGTAAGAAGCTGTGACCGGAACGGCCAAACCGATCACCCAAACAATCAGGGCGGTATAGATCGCCGTCATCAAAAGATTTCCACCGGCATAGGCAATGATGATGGAGCTGAACTTTAACCCCAACCCCGTGAGGGTCACGACTCCAACGATGATCCCTGCGGCCGCACAGGTGGACGCAACACTTAAAACACCGATCGAACCGCCTCTCAATGCTTTCACCAGTTTGCCGGGGGTAAGGGCTGTGTCCCTTCGGATAAAGCTGACCGCAAAAGCAACAACCGTTGCCCAGAAGACAGCCATGATCGGGGTGAAACCAAGGATCATGATCGCTACAATTGCGATCAAAGAAATAAAGTGAAACCCGTAGAGATAGGTAAGCTGCCACAGGCTATAGGTCTTGTCCACGGCAATATCTTTAACCCCGAATTTCTTTGCGTCAATTTCCACCATCAAATAGATCGACCAGTAGTAAAGGCAGGTCGGAATGGTGGCCATGATGATTACATCGAGATAGGAGATCTTTAGAAATTCTGCGATGAGAAAAGCGGCTGCCCCGAGGACAGGCGGAGAGAGAATGGCTCCAATCCCACCCGCAGAGAGAAGCCCGCCTGCCGCATCCTTGCTGTAGCCTGCTTTGGCCAGCATGGGATAAGCCACTGAGCCTAATGTAACTGTCGTGGCCACACCGCTCCCTGAAGGACCTCCGAGAAGAAAAGAGGCGAGGGTGACGGTCCGTCCTGCGCCCGTTGGTTTCCCACCCATGGCCGCAAAGGAGAAGTCAATGAAGAACTTCCCTGCCCCGGAGAATTCGAGAAAAGCGCCGTAAATGGTGAAGAGGATAATGAACGTGGAGGAGACGTCAATCGGAACGCCGAAGATCCCCTCAAGGGTCATGTACATGTGGCCCACCAGGCGATCGATGTCATAACCCCGGTGGGTCCAGGGCTTTGGAAGCTCGGGGCCGATAAAGGCATAAATAATGAAGGCAATGACGATCATGGGCATGATCCAGCCCGTTGTCCGGCGGGTCGCCTCTAAGACCAGCAAGATCAGAATGATTCCGAAAACAATATCCCAGGAATTTGGAACGACAGAGCGGTAAATGAACTGATCGAAGTCGATCAGCATATAGACGATGACAGCGATTCCAAGGAGGGCGAGGATGTAATCATACCAGATGATTCGGTTTTTAAATCGCTTCAAGGAGGGGAAGACCAGAAAGGATAGAAAGAGGACAAACATGACATGGATTCCCCTCAGGACATGCGTCATGATGATACCGATGGCTGCGTAAAGATGGACCAGAGACATGATCACAGCCACAGCCGTGATAA
>JASEHH010000215.1 GCA_030017685.1 Thermodesulfobacteriota bacterium
TTTTTGACCGCGGGCCAGAGGCCCAGGTTCATCGGGCCGAAGATGATCAGGCTTCTTCTAAGATGAAATGGATTGAAGATCCTTTTCGCCATCGAAGATAGGGAATAGAACGACCGATTCACCTTCCAGAACCCCTCCTGAAGTTCTTCCACCGTCATCTGTTTGGGACGATAGACCACTGTGGCCATATCATACTTCGACCAATCCTCTGTCAGGAGCCTTCCCTCCTGCTTTAACCTCTGATAGATCCGTGTTCCCGGAAACGGGGTTAAAATGGGAAGGAAAGCCCCTTCGATCCTGTTTCGGTCGGCAAATTCCAGAAACTCATCAAAGACAGAAACATCGTCATAATCGTATCCAAAGACAAAGGAACCATAGACTCCAATGCCTGCATCGTGAAGTCTCTGGATCCCCTTCTCATACATTTCAACCCGATTAATGTTTTTTCCCATCATGTTGAGGTTCTCTTCGCGAAGGCTCTCAAAACCGATGAAGAGTCCGTGGCATCCAGCTTTCGCCATGAGAGAAAGGATCTCTTCATTTTCGGCCACATGGATCGGCCCCTGACTCACCCATCGCAACCGGTAATGGGAGAGCATGGTGAGGAGTTCTCTGGCATAGGAGAGGTTTCCAACAATATTATCATCGACAAAGAAGATATAGGCCTTCGATCGCTCCAGAGATTGAATCTCCTTTTCCACTTCGGGAATCGGCCTCATCCGGTAAGTCCTTCCATGGAGGGCGGTCACGGAACAGAACTCACAGTCATAAGGACAGCCACGGGTGGTCTGAATCAGGTTGTGAAAGAGGTAGCCCTTCCGGGGGAGGAGGTTCCTTTTCGGAATGGGAAGGCGGCTCAGATCTGTTCTCTCCCTTTGCCGGTAAAAAGGCTTCAGCCTCCCTGCTTCAGCGTCTTCTAAAATCTCCGCCCAGGTCTCATCCGCTTCGCCAATCGCCACGCCATCTGAATGGCTTTTGGCCTCTTCGGGAAGCCATGAGGCGTGGACCCCTCCGATCACCACCTTCTTCCCCCTCTGCCGGAATTGATCCGCGATCTCATAGCCCCTGGGGGCCAGAGGTGTGATGGCTGTGATGGCTACCAGATCGACTTTCTGATTGAAATCAATTTCAGAAATGCTCTCATCAATGATGCTTATTTCGTGCCGGTCAGGGGTCAGGCCCGCGAGGAGGGAGGTGGAGAGGAGAGGAAATTTAAAAGCGATCACATCCCAGAAACTATCTTTGGGCCATCTGGGGATGACAAGGGCGATCCTCATCTACGTTTCTTTCCTTTCAAAAGCCTATCGATGGATCTCACCTCCACCCCGTCCGGAACATTCCATTGGAAGCTGTCTTCGGGCAGGGAAGGATTGACGGAAATCCCTTTTAGTCTGAGATCAATGCGGGTCTCCTTCTCCACCAATTCAATCTGAATGCGATTCGGAATTTCACTCCCTTCGCCTCTCTCCGAAGAGATTCTAATCTCGCCTGCCTTCGCCATCACATCCTCAAACTGGAAGAGCTCTCCGGTATAGGCTTTTTTCTGAGGCGGAATGAGGAGGAAGAATTCGCCATTTCGATAGAGGGCATCGAAAAGGCCCATTCCCAGGGGATGATAGCCGAGGAGCCGAAATTTATCTGGCTTTTGGTAGAGTAGAAATCCATTGAGGAGAAAGTTCATCTCTTCTCCATCTCTCACCGTTTCGATTCGGATCGAGGCTCTCGCCTGAAGCGATTCCGCAGGGGAAAAGGTCGCAAGGAGTTTGACGATCGGATTTTCAAAGGGCGGCTTTTCAGGGGGGATGATCTCCACCTTCTTGGGACATCCCCAGAGGAGAAGCGACAGGAGTAAAAGACAAAGTATATACAAATAAGGTTTTCGAACCATTTCAAAAGTCTCCTCTTTCAAATTTGCTCCAAATCGCTTCGGCTGTCAACTCTCCGGAAGCCACCACGGCGGCGATCCCTCCACCCGGCGATGTCCAGTGTCCGGTTAAAAAGAGATTTGGAATGGGGGTTGTTCGTTGGAGACGATGGATACCGGATTGACCGGGAATTTGTGCCCATCCATAAGAGGCTCCTTGAAGATTGCCTGTCCATTTCTCAATCGTTTTTGGAGTCGCCTCCGCTTTAATTAGAATTCTCTTGTTTAGGTCGGGGACCAGGACCGATGCCCTGGAGATGAGGTGCTGAGACAGCTGATCTATTACGTTTTGATCCCAATCCCGGCTGAAATGATACGGAGCCTTCATGCTCAGGCAGAGCGTGCTTTTCCCTTCGGGTGCATGAGAGGGATTGACTCTGGACGGGGCAAGCAGGTAGAAAGGCGCTCGATTGGGAATCCGATTTTCATAGAGAGCCTCATACTCCTTCGAAAGTGGATCGTCGAGAAAGACCTCGTTATTTGAAACAGAAAGCTCCTCCAGGCCCTCATCGATTCCAAGATAGAGGATAAAGTAAGAGAGGGAGGGTCTCATCCCTTTCAGTTTTGACCGGAAGCCGCTTGGGATCTGATCCTCTCCAAGAAGGGCGGAGAAAGTGGCGTGGGCATCGATATTGGAGATGATGACCTTTCCTGTAACCTCCTGTCCGCCTTTTAGTTTGATACCGATAGCCCTCTTCTTTTCTGTCAGAATTTTTTCAACCTCCTGGCCCAGAAAAATCTTTCCCTTCATCTTCTCAAAAGCCGCTCCCATCTTGAGCGGAAGCTCTTCTACCTTCCCCTCCACACAGGAGACGCCATGGTTGAAATAGGACATCTCAATTCCAGCCATTCCCACAACAGAGATCTCCTCCGGAGGAAGCAGTCCATATGAACATCGAATCGAGAGGATGGTTTTCAAGAAAGGGTTGGATATAAACTCTCCGAGAAGTTCTCCGTAGGTTTTATCCTTATATTTCGAGAGAAGAGGATATTGCGACGAGAAGGA
>JASEHH010000011.1 GCA_030017685.1 Thermodesulfobacteriota bacterium
CTTAGGATACCCTGTCGAAAACATTGCTTTTTGAATTCTTGAATTGGCTAAATTATAACTCGCCAGTTGTCTAGTGTCAGGGATTTCTGCAGCCCGGCGGATGGACTGCTCGGCTAGTTGGACACTATCAGTTACTCTTCTGATTCCAGCGGTCTCAAACGCCATAAATTTAAATAACTCGGGTGGGCCTTCCTGCAGCCAATTTACCGCACGGCCCCGGCCATATTGGTTCTTTACCTGGTGAAATACTTCATGCGGCAAAATGCGGAAACCTTCTTCGGGATTGTTTACGAGATAGCTTGTCCCTTGCGGTGTTAATTGCCTTGTGGGAGTGTATCTTATTATGACAAGAGGTATTTCTACAAGGCTTCCCCCCAGGGTGCCTCTTCTCACGCGATCTTCGGCCTGGGCTCGACTCACATGAGCATAAACCATGAGAGCCCGGATATAGCTTTCGGCATCGTTGGCAGTCACCACTACGGTTACCGGATTGCTTAAAACAATCTTATATTTCGTAAACAACTTATCCACCGCGTCAATGGCTTTTTGGAAATTTTCCTTGGTTTGGGAAGACACTTCCGTATCGTAAACTAGTTTCCCCCACGATCCCTCCCCGAATGAATTGCTAATTAATACTCCCCAAAATAACAAACTTGCTAAGAGACCTGAAACCAACAAAGGTGCTTTCTTCATAGTACCTCTCTACGTATGGATTTATTTTTATCCTGATGTTGAAATAGTGAAAAGTTTACGTTACAAAAAATATACATCTTACCCCAGATAGAAATAAGTATTCATGACATTAAAAGCAAAATAATTACTTTACACTAGTGGAAATGGTCAGTTAACTGTTTTTACTTTTTTGAGAGCAGGAAAACCTATCACCAAAAATCAGTTACATCTTGTAGTAAATTCAAGCGGCACTTTATTTTCTAAATTCCCCGTGAACTGTTTGCCATTGCTACAAGTGAAAGTTCCTTTACTCGTGAATTTGCCATCAACAAATTCACCTACGTATTTATCGCCGTTTGCATAGGTATAAGTTCCTTTGCCGTTGAATTTGCGATTAGTAAATTCACCTTCGTATTTATCGCCATTTTCATAGTTGCGAACTCCTTTGTATGCCCCGGTAGGGGGGCTGGGAACAGAAGCCTTTTCGGAATCTAGCACAATTTTGCCAGAACGCACCGGGAGTGCCCGGCCGTTGGTGACGCGCGACCGGGGAGCCATGCCCCGCCCGCCAACGGTGAACTCGAAGGCGCCGCCGGAGGAACCGTACGTCTCAGATGCCCAGGGAGCATTACAAGTAAGACTAATCAATCCCGTTAAATGGACATCAGCACCCCTTTCGCCAAATAAACCAGGACATTCAGATTTATAAGTTTTAGCAGCATCATACAACCCAGCCAACTCATCCCGCGTCGGCATCCGCCAGTCTGTGTACCCACCTCCCCGATAATTCTCGCAATATTTCTTGGCATCTTGCCAGTTAATTCCAGCCCCGTTGTCCTTCGCCGCCCACATCAGGTTTGTCTGCGTGTCTAGTACAGTATCATTGTCATAGGCGATAAAACGGCCATCTCTTTTTATCTCCTTCGCCTTCTGCTCCTCTGCCCGATACTCCAGCTTGTAGATCTCCTCGCGGACCTTCGCTGCGTCGGGGGCATTGGGGGCGAGTTCGAGATAGCGTTTGTAATACCGCATGGCCTCCCCGTAGTTTCCGGCCTTGGCATGGACAGCGCCCAAGTTGAAGTAAATGTCTGGCCAGTTCGGCGCGAGCTTCGCCGCCTGTTCAAACTCGTGGACAGCACGTTTGTAGTCCTTCGGTGTCTTGGCCATTTCCACGGCAGCCATCCCCCGCGCCATGTAACGCCTCGCCTCCTCGGACACAGTCTCTGCAAGTGTTACAGAAACCCAAGCTAACAATATCATCACACTGATCAAACACCCCATCTGTCTTCGATCCATTTTCTATACTCCCTTCTCTTTCCAGACTACACGATTAGCGACTCGCTCATGACCAAAGTTTTCGTTTTGATCATGGTTTAATTCTCCTTAGAGCTACTTTCTTCTTTGTTAACATTCAGTCGTTTCACCATCAAAGTAAGGTCCTAAAAGTAAAATGCATCCCATTAACATTAACAAAATTGATTATTGGGGAACGCCATACAATGGAGTGATGATAAAGTTCTTGTCATCGCTGAAAAAGTTCGCTGGACCATAGTGAATACCCAAGAGCCTCTTAAGAGGAGAAGCAGTTTCCGGAATCTTCAGGCCAGAATTGATCAGAACCCAGCGATCAGCTTCAGAGCAAACCATGTTGTCGGGGCCATAGAGGCCAAACCCGCTCGTGTCCCGGAAATAATCTGTTATCCTTCCCGTATTTTTTGCTTGTTTTTTCTGCTCCTTCTTTACCAGTTCCTTGGTGTGCTCCCAAATCGCAGCGGTATCAGCTTCTTTTACAGGTTGCGCAACCAGAGCGTCACGATGGCCGTAAGTACTGAGGAATTCCTCTTCACTAATTACATGAGATCCCCTTTCTGATGTATGGTCAAGGAAGAGCTTTTTGCCGTTAACCTCCTTAAGAAAGAGAACCGTATGCGAAGCAGGCGATTGAGAGGCGGAGGAAAGTCTATCTCCAAAATTAATCCAAAAAGATTTTGTATCGTCCGGCGAGGTCAGCAGCACGTCACCGGGTTGAAGCATCTCATACTTCCTGGGGGGCAGAGGTGGTGGGGCATTCGTCTTGAGCGACTCAGAGATCGCACTAGCATACTTGTTTGGTTCCCTGAGTCTCTGCTCAATAAGCTGTTTCTGGTTCTTCATCCAGGCAGCATTCATCTTCACAAATTCATCTTGCTCCTGTAGAACCTTCAGATCAACAGGCGCGGAGTCGCGTGTGCCTTTTTCGTAGCGCGTCTTCAGCCCAAGCGTACCTGAATTCGCCCCCTTCAGCCCAAGCGTATCCGTACTGGTCCCCTTGAGAGTCCCCAGGAGCTGGTCCTTTTCCTCAGCAAACTTCTTCTGTCGCGCAAGCTCCAGTTCCCTTTCCTTCTGCTCCCTTTGCAGCTGGAGTTGGCGCTGCTTTTCCTGCTCGAGTGCCGCGGCGCCGCCGTCCCCGCTGGGGCTACTCTGCGTGGGGGACCTGTAGGAGGGGGTGTCGAATCCGGAGCAGTAGGAGTTATTCCGCTCAAAGCCTGCGCTGGAGTTTCTGTATGCTTCGCATTGAGAGCGGGTGGCGAAGTTCCCTCTCCCTCCGGCCCCGAACATCCCTGACGCCTTGCCTGTGTAATAAACCTTCCAGTCAGCAAGGGCGGCCTCGGGTGCAATGACCGCAAGAGTCAGAATGAAAATCCCGACGATTCTGATTCGGTTCATGACCATCTCGTACCTCCTAATCTTTTTCCCACCAGCGATTTATTTTTTTGAGGTCTACCAGAACGGGCCCCATAATCGCACCATCCTTCAGTACCCTCGGTGCGTAAACCCCATTTAAAAATAGGCCCCTTAATTTCGTTAGACGACCAGCCTCCCCTTGAGTTTGGTCGTCCGTTGTTGTAGTAGTCGTAAGTCCACCATACCGGCAACTCTACTGAATTATTATTTTTACGTTTAATAAAGGTAAATTGCTTATCTTATCCTGAAAGGACTCTCCTCCAACCTTTTCCCATAATTCCTTATTTGAAAACAAAACCAAAACGTCGATAATATCAGACACCGATAAAACCTGTTCAACCTTATACTCAAGCTTGTCTATCTGCTCATTTACCTTTGCGGCATCAGGGGCACCGGGAGCAAGCTGAAGATATCTGTTGAGGCTCGTAATGGCTTCTCTGAGCTTCCCGGCCTTTTCCTGAACAAGCCCCAGGTTGTAGTAAGGATCAGGCCAGTTAGGGGCAAGCCTTGCCGCCTGCTGAAATTCCTTGATTGCTTGTTCATAATCTTCAGGTGATTTTGCCATCTCCACCGCGGCCTGACCGCGCGCCATATGGCGTCGGGCCTCTTCGGATACCGCTTGGGCATTGACAGCGGACAACAGCAAGGCACTAAAAAGCAGCGAAATGATAAAAACCAATTTTGTAGTCTGCATCGCTCTCCTTCAGTTCTGGTTTTTTCTTAATTCAATTGAAGAATCTCCCTCACGACTATTCAAAAAAACAAAAAAGCCCATCCTTTTTGAGAATAGGCTTTATTTTGAACAAACCATTTGAATACCCCCCCAGGTTGCCCTACTCTATCCGAAAAACAACATGCTGACAAATTTATAGAAGCATTTTTTGTGCCAAGAGGGTTCTTCCTTAACTCTTTGATATCAAAGCCGACTTGTCCGATGGGCAAAATTAAACTGACCAAAAACGGCAATGGTCTGACAATCCGTACTCTTTTTTAGACCCAATTGGTAGGGAAGTTAGTATCCAATTTCAGACTCACAGCGCCCTGCAGACCATGCCTCTGAGATATTCTCCTTCGGGGTGGGACAGGTCGACGGGGTGATCGATCAGGTGCCCTCTTCTGGCCAGGAGTTGAACCCTTCTGCCTGCATCTATGGCCGCGGCGAAGACGATCTTCTGAAAGAGATCCCAGTTCATATGGTGGGAGCAGGTTATTGACTTGTTGACTTGGTTGAAGAGTGACTTGTGACTTGGGGTCAGACTTAAAGATTGAGATCCGGCGGCATCTATAAAAGTTGGCCAAATTATTCAGTCATTGAGTCATTGGGTCCATTGGGTTATTGAGTCACGAACCTCGAAGCAAGGCAGTCATTTCTGACTGAATTTTTCAGTCAAATGTCAATGTTTAAGACCGGTAGACCCGCTTCTTATAAACGGAGGAACGTTGTTGAAAATTGACACTTATTTCTTCCAGGTGACCAATTTCTGAGTTTTGCCCTTGAGGATGTTGGAGCGTACGGCCGCATTTGAACCGTCAGTCCGATTATAAATAGATCACTTCACAAAGACCGGGCCAAAGAATTGACGGAAATCAGATCATCTTCCCAATGATAGAATCCAAGGCTCAAAAGGGACAAAAAGACAAAGTGCAATTAGAGATTTTGGTTGACTTCTGACGCAGGGTAATGTTAGTTTGGAGGAACCCAAAAAAGGGGCGAAAAATGGCTTCGGATGAATTGAAGATTGTCTTGGAAGATGTGAAGGAAAAGTTCGATACGGTAATAGAGGGTATTAATATGGTTAGGGAGACCTTGGAACGTCACAAAGAGGAGAACCAAAGGGAGCATGAGGAATTTAAGAAGACGATATTGGGAGTTCAGGTTGATGTGTCCGAGCTAAAGACCGATGTAGCAATCCTAAAGACCGATGTAGCAATCCTAAAGACCGATGTAGCAGTCCTGAAGACCGATGTGGCAATCCTAAAGACCGATGTAGCAGTCCTGAAGACCGATGTGGCAATCCTAAAGACCGATGTAGCAGTCCTGAAGACCGATGTCTCCGAGATAAGGAAAGACCTGAATGACCATCGGGATAACACCGAGCTCCATGCAAGTGAAAAGAGGAAAAAGGCTTAATCGAAATAACTCCGGAGTCCCACCTTCAAAATTCATTTTTGGACTTACATCGCCCTACAGACCATGCCTCGCAAATATTCTCCCTCTGGGTGGGAAAGGTCGACGGGATGATCGATCGGGTGCCCTCTTCTGGCCAGGAGTTGAACCCTTCTGCCCGAATCCACGGCCGCGGCGAAGACGATCTTCTGAAAGAGATCCCAGTTCATGTGGTGGGAGCAGGAGAAGGTGAAGAGAAGGCCCTCCCTTTTCAAGAGACGGAACGCCTGAAGATTGAGATCTTTATATCCTCTCGAAGCGCCCGGGAGGTGAGCCTTCTTTTTGGCAAAGGGAGGAGGATCGAGAACGACGATATCATAATCGGGTTCAAGGCTCCTCATCACTTCAAAAGCATCTCCCCTGATCAAATGGGGGGATATCCCTTTTAGATGATTGAGAGCAAAATGGTCCTTCGCTCTTTCGAGGGCCTCTTCCGAGGAGTCGACCATTGTAATCTCTTTGGCTCCGCCAAGCCCTGCGTGGATAGAGAAACCTCCGGAGTAGCAGAAGCAATCCAGTATCTTCTTTCCGTGAGAAACCTTTTGGAGAGAAAATCGGTTCTCCCTCTGATCCAGGTAAAAGCCTGTCTTCTGTCCTTCTTTCACATCGACTCTGAACCGGCATCCATACTCCTCTATCTCAACAGGACCGAGGATTTCCTCCCCGTAGACAAGACCTTTGGCCTCAGGCAAACCTTCCTCTTTTCTGAAGGGGACATCGCTCCGTTCATAGATGCTTTTCGGATTAAAATGCTTGATCAGAAGATCGAGGAAAAGTCCTTTCAGACGCTCCATCCCTGCTGTCAGACATTGAAGAATAAGGATCTCCCCATAACGATCCACAATCAGCCCTGGAAGGTAATCTCCTTCTCCATTGACCATCCGGTAGGCATCGGTCTTTCCCTGCAATCCCTTCTCTCTCAAGGCATCGGCCTGTAACAATCGCCCTCTGAAAAAGGACGAATCCAGAGTTTCCCTTCTCCGGGTCAGCAAGCGGAGAATGATCTGAGAATGGGGGTTGAATTGGCCTATCCCCAAAAATTTTCTATCCCCGGAATAGACCTCTCCAATCTCTCCCGGAGCAAGATCCCCCTCCGCTCTGGCAACAGCTCCTGAAAAGATCCAGGGATGACCCCTTAGAATTGGTTTTTCCTTTCCTTTCTTTAAGATGATCTTTGGAAACGTATTCATCCGTTGATCCGAATAATCAAGCTCCAAGCACCAACACCCAAATAATGACCAAGCTCCAATAATCCAAATTTTGAGAAACGGTTCATATGCTCCTGGTTATGGAAATTTGGGTGATTGGAGATTATTTGGAGTTTGCCTGCCTGCCGCAGGCAGGGGATTTGGTTATTGGAATTTTATGCTGTCGTGTGCCAACGGGTTGTTGCCCAAATCGATTTCATGCTTCGACAAGCCTGTCCTGAGCGAACCGTTCACCCTTCGAGAACCTCAGGGCGAACGGAGAGTCGAAGGGCTCAGCATGACCGGAAAAGATACAAGATTTCAACATAACACCGCTCGCCCTGAGCCTGTCGAAGGGCAAATGGTTGGTTTGGGCAACAGCCCGTCAACTAATGGAATCTGAAAAAAGGATAAAGATCATGAAGGAGATAGGATCACATTCTCCTTTGGAGCGCCTTCTCAATCACCTTTCCTATAAACTCGGAATAGGTCATCCCCTGAATCCGGATGGCTCTGGCCATGCCGGATGGCGGGGAGATATCCGGGTTGGGATTGACCTCCAGGATGTAAATCTTTCCGTCCCGGTCAATCCGCATATCCACACGGGCATAGTCCCGGCAGCCGAAGAGTTTAAAGACTTTGATGGCAAGATGTTCCACCCGTTTCTGCATCACCCACTCCAGCGGGGCGGGGCAGATCGGTTTAGATTTCTGATATTCGATGCTCTCCTGCACCCACTTGGCTTCATAACCGCAAATCCGTGGGATCCCTTCTGGGAATTCCGAATAATCGATCTCAGAGATGGGAAGGGCTCCTACTTTTCCATTCGTCTCCATCAGGCCCACATTTAATTCCCTGCCTTCGATATACTCCTCCACCAGCGCGGGTTGACGATACTTTTCGATCACATACCGGATCTGCCTGTTCAGGGCCTCATCGTTATGGACCACGCTCTCCTTCGAGATCCCGAGACTGCCATCTTCGTGAAGGGGCTTGACGATGATTGGAAAGACATTTCCTTTCAGGGACCCGACCTCGCGATCGAAGATCTTATACCGGGGGGTGAGGATACCCTGGGAGGAGAGGATATCCTTCACCTTCCCTTTATCCTGACACAACCCAAGCGTCAGGGGAGAAGACCCTGTATAGGGAATCCGTAAGAGATCCAGCAGGGCGGGGATATTCATCTCCAGGCAGGCGTCTCCATACACACTTTCACACAGGTTGAAGACAACATCAGGTCGAATCTCTTTCAACCAGTGGATGATGGAGTCGATCTCATTTCGGACGGCCATCACAAAATATTGATGCCCCAGGGAACGGATCCCCTCTTCGATCGCACCGATCTCCTCGAGGACCGACCCCTCCGCCAGAATATCCTTCTCCTCACCCTTCTCAAGCCTTTCAAGAAGGTTGTAGAGCACAGCCACTTTTAACCCAGCCTCTTCCATCTCCTTCCCTCTTCGCGGTGAACCTGGCAGGTTCACCGCGATGCCATCGCCTTCTTTGTTGCAACCTTCTCCTCACCGCCGGTTCTCGCCTTCTTGAATTCAATGATATTCGGCTCCGGATATTCGTAGATCTTCCCTTCATAATTTCTTAAGACCATCTTTCCCTTCCCTCTCGAAACCAGGTAGTTGGGCTCCACAGGGATCTTCCCCCCTCCTCCAGGCGCATCCACCACAAAGGTGGGAATGGCATAACCTGTGGTATGGCCGCGAAGCTTCTCGATGATCTGAATCCCTGTGGCAACAGAGGTCCTGAAATGTTCCGTCCCCGTGGCCAGGTCGCATTGATAGATATAATAGGGCCGGACCCTGACCTTAAGGAGTTCATGAACCAGCCTCTTCATGATAGCGGCTTTATCATTGATCCCTTTGAGGAGGACGGTCTGGCTTCCCAGGGGAATCCCTCCATCCGCCAGATCATTACAGGCCCTCTTGACCGCATCGGTGATCTCCTTGGGATGGGTGAAATGGATGGACATCATCAGGGGATGGTACTTTTTAAGCATCTTTACCAATCCTGGGGTGATTCTCTGGGGAAGGGAGACGGGGACTCTCGTCCCGATCCGGAGGAGTTCGATATGAGGGATTGCCCTCAAGCGGCTTAAAATCTCCTCCAGCCTCTCGTTTTCAAGTAGAAGGGGATCCCCTCCCGAGAGAAGGACATCCCGAACCTTGCGGTTTTTCTTCAAGTACTTGAGGACCTCTTCAAAATTTCCTTCCGTGATCGATCGCTCCGTGCTTCCCACCAGCCGCCTCCGGGTGCAGTATCGGCAATAGACAGCGCATTGATCGGTGATCAGCAGGAGGACCCGATCCGGGTAACGATGGACAAGACCGGGTACCGGAGAATCCTTGTCCTCCCCGCAGGGGTCCACCATATCGCTCTTTGAGAGGTGGCGCTCCTCAACCCGTGGAATGGCCTGTCTCCGGATGGGGCAATTGGGATTGACCGGGTCCATCAAACTGACAAAGTAGGGGGTGACGGCCAGGGCCAATCTCCCTTTGGAATATTTGATCCCCTCGATCTCCTCCGGTGTCAACTGGATGATCTCTTTGAGCTGGTCCAGAGTCGTGATCCGATGCCGGAGTTGCCATCTCCAGTCATTCCATTCCTTCTCTGTGACCTCCTTCCAGAAGGGAGGAAGGGTCTCTTTTGTTTCAACGATGATCCTCTCTTCTTCTGAGTTTCGAAACAATCCAAGCTGTAAAGGTCTTTCGATTCTTCTTAGCGGGACAGATAAATTAGAGTCTGAAGCAGGCTCCATTTTCACTCCTTCCCGCATCCCTGCCAATGGGATTCAACCCCTTTGCAAATAAAAAAGGAGATATCATCATCGATACCCCCCCTTGCAACACAAAGGAATCGTCCTCTGTCCTCGAAAGCAGGCATGCACCTTTTCTTTTGTTTTCGTTGACGGCGAATGATCTCTACCTCTCCTTCCTTCATAAACTTCTGTTGGCGTCCTCTCTTGAAGGAGAGGACGCCAACATTTGGATGACTCTTTCCGCTGTCCCTGACCCGGCCGACATTCCCCTCTTACTTCTTGGGGGCTGCAGCAGGTTTCTCAGCGGGTTTCTCTGCCGGTTTTTCTGCCGGAGGCGCCTCAGCGGGTTTGGCCTCAGCAGGTTTCGGTTCTTCTTTGACCGCTGGTTTTTCCGGAGCCTTGGCTTTACATCCGATTCCCACGGCGACAATATTGACGACCAGAACCAGAGCAAAAAAAAGCAAAATCCACTTCTTCATCTGTCTTCACCTCCTTTCTTATTGAGTCGGGAACCCTCCCCTCTTTTTAACCGACGAAGAAAACTTCACTCCATCGGGGAAAGACATCTCCCGGATCGCCTTCCTCAACAGTTTTGGCTCAACAGGCTTTTTGAGGATGCGGTGGATGCCGGTCTGTTTGAGACGCTGGATGAGATCATCGGTGATTTGCGGGCTCATCAATATGAAACGATCATTCCATCTTTTTAAAAGGGGAAGCCATCTTTCCAACCCTTCCATCTCCAGGTCGGCCAGGATCATTCCCCCTTTGACATCCTTCTTTCTTTTTTCCAGTCCTGAAATATCTTCAATCTCTTCAACCTGAAACCCATATTTCTTGAGGATTTTATTGAGGCTGAGTCGAACAAATTCATCCTTATCAAGAATAAAGGCCCATCTCACCTTTTCTTTCATAAAATATATTATTAATCAATTTTCGTGCCAAATCTGACATAATTTTTAAAAACCATTTGCCTAAAAAACCCAAAAAAATCAATATATTTAAGTTTTTATCCTTTTTAGATTACCAATAGATCACCTTCCCTAAGAGAGTTTAGTGAAGAAATGTCATACTCCTCTTAATAAAAATATGACAAATTGCCCTTGTTTTATCGTTAACTCATCAATACCGTGACTATTTGTCAATCTTCGTCAATTCCCTCTTTGCCAAGGGATCTCCTTGTATTTCTTCCATTTTTCTATGGATTGTCCTCACATTGATCCCCAACAACTTTGCCGCTTTCTGTTTGTTTCCTTTGGTCGCTTTCAGGGTCTGGAGCAACATCTCTTTCTCAATATCTTCAAGGGACGTTCCGATCTTAAAGGGGATCACCCCCTGTTCGTCTTTAAAATCTCTAATTTCCTGGGGGAGATGCTGGATATCCAATACCTCCGGAGTATTGATGACCAGGGCGGACTCGATTGTATTCTCTAACTCCCTCACATTTCCACTCCAACTATAGTCCATAAGGAGGTTCATCGCCCTCTGCGAGACACCCTTCACCTTCATCTTATATTTTTTATTGAACTTCTCAGTCAAAAATTGGATTAAGAATGGAATATCCTCCTTTCGCTCCCTCAAGGGTGGCAGCTTGATATTGACCACATTGAGACGATAGTAGAGGTCTTCCCGGAAGGTGGAGTTTCTGACTGCCTCCTGCAAATCCCGGTTGCTGGCTGCAATAATCCGGATATTGACTTTAAGGGTCTTATTCCCTCCCACTCTCTCAAATTCGCCCTCCTGGAGGACCCTTAAAAGTTTAATCTGTGTGGAGAGGGGAATATCCTCCACTTCATCCAAAAAGAGGGTCCCCTGGTGGGCCATTTCAAATCGCCCCTTCCGGGAGGCAATCGCTCCGGTGAACGCCCCTTTCTCATGGCCGAAGAGCTCGCTCTCGATGATCCCTTCGCTTAAGGAAGCGCAGCTCACCTTGATGAAGGGCATCGCCGTACGGGGACTGTTGTAATGGATGGCGTTGGCGATCAATTCCTTCCCCGTGCCGCTCTCGCCAATGATGAGGACGGAACTGTCATAGAGAGCGATATGGCGGATGAGCTCGAAGATCTTCACCATCTTCTCGCTTCTTCCGATGATATTCTTGAAATGGAATTTATCCTCTAATTGAGAACGCAGATCCCGGTTCTGGAGGATCAGGGTCTGCTTCTCCAGAGCCCTCTCTCCCAGCAGAGAGATAACCCTCGGATTGATCGGCTTTTCAATGAAATCAAAGGCCCCTAATTTCATCGCCTGGACTGCCTTTTCAATTGTCCCCTGGGCGGAGATGACGATCACCTCTGTCTCCGGCCTCAACCCTTTCACAGCCTCCAGAAGTTCAAGGCCGCCCATCTTCGGCATGACCACATCTGTGATCACCAGATCGACCATCTCCTGCCGAAAAAGATGGAGGCCTTCCTTCCCGTTGGAAGCGAGAAGAGTCGAGTAGCCCTTCTTCTTGAAGAGGAGGCGGAGGCTTTCCCCCACATGGGGATCATCCTCTACGATGAGAATTACTTTTTTGTCCATTCGTCTAAATCCCAATAATCAAATTCCCTGCCTACCGCAGGCAGGCAAATCCCAAATAAGCTCCAATGACCAATTTCCCAAACGAAAAAATTCTTTTTTAAAAAATTAGGTGATTCGGACATTGGTTATTATTTGATTATTGGTGCTTGGGATTTGGTGCTTCATCAGTTCATCTTCGGGCTAAGCGGAAGACGTATCCTAAAGGTGGTCCCCTTATTCATCTCGCTCCTCACGGTAATATCTCCGTGATGGTCCGAGATGATCTTCTTGGCGATCGAAAGCCCCAGACCGGAACCCATGGGTTTGGTGCTGAACATAAAATCGAAAATCTTGGGGAGATGCTCTTTGGAGATTCCTTCTCCGTTATCCTGTATGATGATGAAGACATTCTTCTTCGATGCCCGCGTGAAGAGATGGATCTCCCCTCTTTCCGAGACGGCCTGAACGCTGTTGATGAGGAGATTCGATATCCCCAGGTTGATCTGGCTCACATCGACCTTCACCAGGGACAGCTTCTTCTGAAAGTGGACTTCCATCCTGGCGTTCTTCATCTGGGCGTCCGGCCTTAACAGCCGAACGATCGAGTCCAGGACTTCATTCAACTGGACCCACTCAAATTTCAAGGGAGGAAGACGGTTAAAGTCCAGAAACTCTTTGAGATTATTTTCCAGACGGAGGGTTTCGTAACTGATAAAATTGAGAAGGGATTCGATCTCTTCCTTCTGGGCGAGATGGATCTCTTCCCTCAATTCATCCCTCAATAATTCTATATTGATGTTGAGGGAGCTGAGGGGGTTCCGAATCTCATGGGCCATCCATCTGGCCAGCATGCCGATCGTGGAGAGGTCTTTGCTCTGGCTGATCTCCCGGGAGAGCAATCCCTTCTCCGTGATATCCGCAAAGGTGGCCAGACATCCGATGAAGATCTCGTTTCTGTCGAAGACGGGATAAAAACCGCATCGTAGCAACCGCGCTTCCTCTTCGGAGACAGCCGGAACATGGATCGCCAGCTCGATATCGTGATGGCCCTCTCTATGTTCATATACGGAATCGAATTGCTTCCTGATAATCTTATAAGGGATGACCCGTTCGAACCTCTTTCCCAGCGCCTGCTTCTCTTTGACCTTGAAAAACTTCACGGCTACAGGATTGAAGATCTGTATCCGGCCCCGGTCATCGGCAAAGACCACTGCCTCCTTCAAATGTCTCAGAATGATTTCAAAGAGATCTGGGGCAGCCCGGTTGATTCTCATCCATCACCCCGCCATCCCATATCGTTTCAGGGCATGATGGAAAATGGTTTTTACCAATCGGCTATACTCCCAGCCCATCCGTCCGGCCATGATGGGAAGATCGCCATACACCGGGGAGAGACCGGGAAGGGGGTTGACTTCCAGAAAATAAGGAATTCCGTCTCCCCCGATGCGGATATCCACCCTGGATACATCCCTGCAATCCAGGGCGCGATACGCCCTCAGCGCCACCTCTTCAATGCTCTTTAAGAGACGGGGGGGAATCGGAGGGGGACAGTGGTAACGCACTCTTTTCTCCCATTCCCTCTTCACCTCAAGAGAATAGATCGCCTCATCAGGAGGGCTTCCCTTGATCTCGATTTGCATCACACCGAGGACAGAAGGATTCGAATTGCCTAAAATTCCAACGGTGAACTCTGGACCGCTCACAAACTCCTCCACCAGGACAGGAGGGCCATAGGTCTCCAGAAGCCATCCCACCTTCTCCCTTAAGGATGAGGGGTCGGATATCTTTGAATCAAGCCGGACCCCTTTGCTCGATCCCTCATAACATAACTTCACGAAAAGGGGATAGCGAAGATCGAGGCCATGGAGATCCTCCATCTTCTCCACCTTCTGAAACCCGGGGGTGGGAATCCCTTCACCCCTGACCACCTTTTTCGCCATTGCCTTATCCAGAGTGAGGGAGAGGGTGAGGGGATCGGATCCGGTATAGGGAATGTTTAAGAACTCGAGGAGGGCGGGGATATGGGCTTCTCTGTTTCGTCCTCCAATCCCCTCTGCGATGTTGAAGACGATATCAACAGGAGAGGTTCTCAACCGGTCGATCAAACCGGCGCCTCCCCCCAGTTTGAACACCTTGTGACCCTCGCTTTGGAGGACATCGCGGACTGCATCGATCGTCTCTTCCGAGTCGAACTCCTCGAAAGAATCGATCGGCTGATCTTCTCGATGAGAAAAATCCTTCTTTAAATCGTAAGTGATTCCGACTCTCAATATTTTTTTAGCGACATTCATCCGTTAAGATTCTCTATATCTCCGTTTTGCACCTTTGTCAACAATGATTTCATCCTTGGGAAGCCTCTCCAATTCCGTGATGACAGAAGGGACTCCAGAGGGGCAGGCAGACCAGACTCCGAAATCTTTAGGATTGCGGATCATTAGAAGTATAAGGGAAACTTTCGTAGTCAATGAAAATGAGGTTTTTTATTGGTCTTGGAGCGTAGGGAGTCAATCCTTAACCGGTGCCGCCCTAAATCTTTCTACGCTGGCCCGCCTGCCCCTCTATATTTGGCATTCCCATGGATTTCTATTATGGGAAAGGAGATGCTTACTCGCCCTTGATGTTTTTTTATGAATGAATGAACGGATTAAATCGATGTTTCGGAAGAACGTGTTTTATGTTACATTACATCCGGTATCCGTTGCGCAGAAGGAATCAGGATGGGAATCAAACGAGAAGAACTTTTCCAATCGCTGGGTAGTTTGAGAAAAGGCTTCCTCCATATCATCGGAGCGGTCGTCCTCCTCGGAGTCATCCTCTTTCCATTTGCAAAACAATTGCTCCGCCATCTCCACCGCGCCCTCCAGGAAGATCTGGTCGCTTACGGCATTCCCGAAGCCTTTCTCTCCCTTCTCAAGTTGACGCTCTTTGCCAGCCTCTTCTTCTCCATACCGGTTATTTTCCACCATCTCTGGAAAGCCTTCTCTCCCCTTTTCCGGAAACGAGGACTTAAATCCTCCTTGTTCGTCCCCCTGACCGCCGTGTTGCTCTTCTACTTCGGAGCCTTCTTCTGCTATTTCGTCACCCTTCCCTTCGGCATCCAATTCCTCATGGGGTATCAATCGGCCACGATCAAACCCATGATCTCTGTAGCGAAATATATCTCCTTCTGTGTGGGGTTCATCTTCGCCTTCGGTCTTGTCTTCGAACTTCCCTTAATCCTTGCCTTGTTAAGTTACATCCGTGTGGTCAACGCTGCGCTTTTAACTCGCAACCGCAGGTATGCTATTCTGATCATGGCCATCCTATCCGCAGTGCTCACCCCCACTCCGGATATCTTCAACATGGCATTGATGGGAGGTCCGCTCTATGTTCTTTTTGAGATTGGCGTCCTGCTGGTGAAAATCATCGAAAAGAAAAGGGCTGTCACTGAAGGATGAAAACAAATCGTCTCTTTCAAAACCCTTTCCATCTTCTAAACCAATGGTTTGATTCGATGTCCCGGCAGGGGAGGTTTCAAAAACCTTTCGGCCTGAAGATCAAGCTCACCCTCCTCGTCCTCCCCATCGTGGCAGGCGTCCTCTTTCTGACCAGTTATCTCGATTTTCAATTCTCCAGAAAGGCCCAGATCGACCTCTATCTGGATCGAAATCTCTATATTGCCAAGCAGATCGATATTGACATCTCCGATCAAAAGTTCATTAACAATCTTCCTCAAATTCGTGAGGAGATCGAGGAGTGGTTATTGAGTCGGCCCAGCCTGATGGCGATTGATGTCTTTCTCTTCTCTTCGAAAAGATGGGAGGTCATCGTTTCCAGTTCAAAGATGAGCGACCCCGTCCCGTTTGCCTTAACGGAGGACCAGATCCGGCAGTTGAGGAAGGAAAAACATCTCTCCTCCCTGAGGAAGGTGGAAGGAGAGAACCGGCTGGAGGTCATTGTCCCTCTCCATGTTGGGCTCAAGGTGATCGGAGGAATTCGTCTCTTGAGTTCCCTGGACGAGGCGCACAGTTACCTGAGCATGAAGAAAAACCGGGCGGTCATCCTGACCCTCTCCAGCATCTTCATCATCCTCCTCATGCTGACCTTCCTCTTCAGAAGGCTCGTGGGAAACCCGGTTCAGAGGCTGATGGAGGCCATGTCCGGAGCGGAGAAAGGCAACCTGGAAATTGAAGTCCACGCTCAGAGCCAGGATGAATGGGGGGAACTGGGAAGGCATTTCAACCGCATGATCAAAACGATCCGGGAGACCCACGAGCAAAACCTCCAGCTCCTCTCTCAGGTCAACCGGTTCAATGAAGAGTTGACCAGAAAGATCGAAGCCGCCACCTTCGAATTGGCGAGAAGAAACCAAGAACTGGAGCTCCTCAACGAGGCCCTCTTCGAATCCCAGAGGCAGTTGAGCCAATCCGAAAAACTGGCAGCCCTGGGGCAGGTGACCGCAATGATGGCCCATCAGATCGGAACCCCCCTCAACTCCATCTCCGGTTATATCCAGCTGATGATGCAGGAGGGCAACCTCGACCCCACTGACCATCATCGATTAAAGATCATCGAATCCCAGCTCGACCGGTTGGTCGATTCCGTTAGAAACCTCCTCTCTTTTTCCAAACAGGCCAAACCTCCGTTGAAGCCCCTTGATGTGAATCAAGTTCTCGAAGAGTTGATCCATCTGAGCGAACCCTGGTTCCACACCAGGAATGTCAAACTCCTCTCCTCTCTTTCCCCGGATCTTCCCCCCATCCTGGGGGATTCCACCTATCTTCAAACGCTCTTTCTCAATCTCATCACCAATGCCCTGGATGCAATGCCCCATGGAGGATCCCTCACGATTCAAACCCGGGGGATTTCCCCTCCTGCTTCCTCTGACGATGGAACATGGCTCGAAATTTCGATTGCCGATACAGGGACGGGTATTTCTGAGGAAGCGAGGAAGAAGATCTTCGATCCCTTCTTCACCACGAAGCGCATGGGAGAAGGGACCGGTCTGGGGTTGTCAATCTGCGAGAAGATCGTCAAGGATCTTTCCGGAAGGCTCGAAGTGAAAAGTGAACTGGGAAAAGGCAGCACGTTCTCCGTCCTTATCCCTGCGCTCAAAGGAAAAGAATGGAACAAACCTCAGCCCGTCTCTTGATTGTGGACGATGATCCGGTCGCCCTCGATCTGCTCCGAGAGGTCCTCTCCAAAGAAGGCTACGAGGTCGTCTCTGCCATGAGCGCTGAAGAGGCCATCTCCCGGGGGATCGAAAATTTTTTCGATGTCATCATCACGGATGTCCGGATGGGGGAGAAAGATGGGATGGATGTCCTCCGATCTTTCAAAAAGACCTCGCCTGAAACCGCCATTATCATGATCACCGCCTTCGGATCGATCGACACAGCGATCGAGGCGATCCGCGAAGGCGCCTTCGACTACATCAGCAAACCCTTTAAACTCGAAGAGATCAAGATTACCGTCAGGAGGGCTCTCGAACAGAGAAGACTTCTTCGGGAGAACCAGTATTATCGGCAGGAACTTCTGGAAAAATATCATTCTAATAATGTGATCGGACGAACCCCTCAAATGCTCCAGGTCTATAAGACCATCGCCAGGGTGGCGGATACCAAATCAACCCTCCTTCTTTACGGAGAGAGGGGAACGGGAAAAGAGCTTATCGCCCGGAACATCCACTACAATAGCCGGAGAAGCGATCGGCCTTTCGTCACGGTCGACTGTGCTTCCCTGGTGGAGACGTTAATGGAGAGTGAGCTCTTCGGCCATGTCCGGGGCGCCTTCACCGGAGCGCTCCAGGCCAAAAGGGGGCTCTTCGAAGAGGCCGATGGTGGGGCGCTTTTCCTTGATGAGGTGGGCAATCTCAGCCTTTCGACGCAAGCCAAACTCCTCAGATTCCTTCAGGAGTATGAAATCAAAAGGGTGGGGGGAACGGAAAACATTAAGGTCGATGTCCGGGTGATCGCCGCCACCAATCAATTTCTCGAACCTCTGGTCAAAAGCGGAAATTTCAGGGAGGACCTCTTTGATCGGCTCAATGTCGTCTCGATCACCCTTCCTCCCCTGCGGGAGAGAAAGGAAGATATCCCCCTGTTCGTAATCCACTTTCTTCAAAAATCTTCCGAGGAAAACCGCAAACCGATCTCCCATATCTCACCCGAGGCCCTCGACATCCTCACTCAATATTCCTGGCCCGGAAATGTTCGAGAGTTGAGACATACCATCGAACGGGCGGTTGTCCTCTCCACCCAACCCATCATCCTTCCCGAAGATCTGCCTAAAAAGATGCTCGAAGAGGTGAAGGGCAAAGAGATTCAGTTTCCCGAAGAACTATTACCGTTGAGGGAGGTGGAGAGGAGTTATGTGTTGAAGGTCCTTCGAGAGACAAAAGGGAATAAAAAGAAGGCCTCCGAAATCCTTGGAATTGACCGGACCACCCTCTACCGCATCCTTGAGAAGGGGTGAGGAGCCCTTTACTGTTGGATATTTCGTCATCTCCCTTCTGCCCGATCTGTTGTATTTTACAACATCTTTGCCCTATTCGATCCCCGCTTAAAAATAATCACATTTGATTTCAAAGGGTTACGATTTAAACAGATCCGTATTCTTCTGGCACTCATTTTGCTCATAAAATCAGGAGAATAAAATCCTGAAAGGAAAGGAGGTGAAGTCTAATGAAGAAGATGATTCTTTTAGTTACCCTTCTCACTCTGGTTGCTTTTGCTTCCGGAGTCATGGCACAGCAAAAACCAGCGCCGGCCCCTGCTCCCGCCGCCCCGGCCAAAGAGGAAAAACCGAAAATCGAAAAGTTCACGGGCGTGGTCGAGAAAATCGATGAAATGGCAAAAGCAGTTGTCGTAAAGGACAAGAAAGGCGAAAAGACCTTCGCGGTCGATGACAAAACAAAGATCACCAAAGGCGGAAAGGATATGCCGTTTGCCGAATTGAAGAAGGGAACGAATGTCTCTGTCGAGTATAAGAAGGATGGAGAAAAATTGGTGGCCGTGGCGATTAAGGCCGCAGCTCCAAAAGCAGCGCCGAAGAAGTAAAAATCTCTTTATCGAACAAAGAAAAGGCACACCCAAGCGGTGTGCCTTTTCTTTTTACCCTATTTAGGACTCTCTTTCGCACCTGCCAATCCCAGGATCGTCACAGTGTAAGCCACAAAATTTCCCCTGTGGGGCAAATATTCCACCTTCACCTTCTCTCCGGGAATGGGGTGTCGCCGTGGCGTGTAAACTGTCTTTCGGCCGATCCTGAAACTGACCAGGGCCTTATCCTTTTCGTTCTCCACATCCATCACCATTTTTGTCTCAATGTTTTTTACTGTTCCGACCATAACCAACTTCTCCTGGGCAATCGACCGTCCAGTGAAAAGCAGGAAGAGTATGGCCATCAAGGCAAAAATAAAAATTCCTTTATACCGCTCCATTTCTAATCCTCCTCTCTCTCAAACCATAAGACCGTTTTTATCCTCTATATCTCTAACCGGGATTGAAGACGCAGACCCGGTTTCGCCCCCCTCTCTTCGCATCGTAAAGGGCCTGGTCCGCCATCTTGACCAGATCTTCTTTTGTCCTGGCGCGGTGGCTCGGAAAGTTAGAGATCCCTAAGCTCACCGTCAGGTTTATATGGGCCTGTCCTACATCGAAAAGAGTCTTCTCCACTAATTGCCGGATACGTTCCGAAATCATGGCAGCCTCCTCCAGCCCGGCCTCCGGCAAGATGAGGATGAACTCCTCCCCGCCGTAACGGGCGACCGTATCCTTCTTCCGAACCGATGCTTTTAAGAGGGAGGAAATCTCCTGCAGCACCTTATCCCCTTCGGTATGGCCGAAGGTATCGTTCACTTTCTTAAAATGGTCGATGTCCACCATCACCAGGGAGAGGGAGGACCCGCCGTAAAAAGACTTCTGCGCCTCGACGATCAACCTCTCCTCAAAATACCTCCGGTTGTAAAGGGTGGTGAGGGTATCGTAGATGGCCATCGTCTTGACGGAACTAAACCTCTGAAAATGTTTTAATGTGGCCGCCATCTGGTAGCCGATGACAGAGAAGAATTGGAGGTCCTGGGCATCGTAGCCATTGGGTTGATCGCTGTTGAGTGAGACACAGCCGACGATCTCCTCCTCCACGGCAAGGGGAAGGATGAGATAGGATTTCAGTGTGGCTTTCGGATCCATCGCCATATGAGAGGGTCGTAACTTTCTTTTCTCAACCTGAAGGGTCACATGGCTGAGATCGCCGGGCCCTTCTCCTAAAATCGAGAAGACCCTCACCATATTCTCCGCCACCTGCTGGGTGAAGGGAGGGGGACAGGACTCCTCCTCGTAAAGGTAAAGGGTGGACTCTTCCTTCCAGAGGACCCCCAGCGCGGAGAATTGAAACAGATTGGGCAGGTTATCCCCTGCCGATTCCACGATCTCTTTCACCTCAAAGCTCGTGTTGATGGCGTTGAGGATCGATCGGAGGATATTGAGGTTTTTAACGATGAGTCTCACTGTTTCTCCTATTTCTGAGAGATGAGACGCTCCGCCTCCCTCACCTTGGGAAACACTTTTGGAAAGACCTCCCGGCTGATCACCCCTTCGGTAAGGGCGGAAAAGAGATTGAGAAGGTGATTGATCAAGCTCTGAAAACCTCGTTGAATTTCACCGGGGGGGAGGCTCCGGCATTCCTCTTTGACTTTTCCAAAATAAATCCCCTCTTCCGATACCTCCAGGGATTTCAAGAAAGGGTACTTCTCGCTAATCTTCTTGATGGACAGGTTGAAAAGAAGTTCTAAAATGGCTTCGCCGACCATAGCGGAGACAACCTCCCACACCTCTGACAACAGGTTGGAGTAGATGTCCAGCACGAGATCGGAGGTATATTTTCCTCCTTTATTCTCTTTTGCCATCGGTCCGCTTCACCTCTGAAAGCCGTTCGGGCATCGTATCCTCTCTACGATTTGACTCTTTTTAGCTTCTTGATCAAATGATGAATTTCATCATGGTAAATATAAAAAACCATAATGATCAAAGCCGATATCCCGAACAGGATTAACATCGCTTTATATTGATGATCGAATGCCTTTCCCCCCTGAAGACAGGCCATCAATGTCCCGGGGATTCTCCCGATGGTGGAGATGATAAGAAAAATGCCGAGATGCATAGGGGTCAGTCCCAGGATATAGCAGAGTGCATCCTTCGGAAAACCCGGGATGAGAAAGAGGAGGAAGCTGAGGATAACACCCTCATGCCCGATCAAATAATCAAATCTTTTCATCGTCCGTATGTGAACAAACTTTTCAACAGCCATTTTTTCAAAAAGCCTTGCCAGGGCAAAGGCAAGCCAGGAACCGAATATGACTCCGATCATCGAATAGAAAAATCCGGCCTTGACCCCAAAGAGGTATCCTCCCATGAACTCGATGAGGCCTCCGGGGATGGGGGCCACGACTACCTGAATGACCTGGATGAGGATATACGCCAGAGGCGAGTAAGCGCCAAAGGAGGTGATGATCGCCTTCAAATGGTGTTGATCATGGAGGAGATCGTAAAATTCAATGGCCCTGATCCAAATCTGTGAATTGAACCGGTAGACGAGAAAGAAAGAAATACCCAGCAGCGAGAGAAAGATGATCCACTTTTTTCTTTTTAAAAGAGAGACCGTCATAAGAGGAGCGCTAAACGGAAACCTTCAATTATTTCAAGCTTAAATAACATAAAAAAGAAAGGGAGTAAAGTCTTCCTTCCATTTCCGAACGACTCCTTTGCCTTTTTCAGGAATCACCTTCAGAATTTCCGGCAAAACGAATCCCTTTGCAGTAGGCTCCGATGGCCACCTCATCCAGGTCCTTCTGTTCCAGTTTTCCCAGTTCATTCAGAAAAGTTTTAAACCTTTTCTCCTTCAACCTCTCCAGTATCTTTCTCTCCTTCATCAGACCGGTTAAACGCTCCCGTTCTTCCTTGACCTCCTGCTCCGTCTGTTTCTTATTCAATTCCTTTTGCACCAGGTCCTGATAGCTCTCCTCATTGAACTCCTTGTGGATCAAGTATTCCCGGGCTAAAAGCCCCTTTCCCATCCTTTTGCGCAGTCCGCGATCGTTTTCCTCTCTCTGACCCGCCAATTCCTGGATTTCCTCTTCCTGCCTTCTCAACTGGCGATTCTTTCTGGCCAGCTTCATCCGGGACTCTTCTTCCAGGCTTTCTTTCCAATTTAGAAGGCTCTGCAATCTGAACGAAAATCTCATCGATAATCTTTCGACCCTTCTAAGCGCAGGCGGACATCAACAGGCGGAGGGATTGCTCAAAATCGACCTTTTCGTCGATCCCCTGGCGGAGAAACCGGTTGATCTCCGGCATCTTTTTGATGGCCTCATCAATTTGAGAATTGCTGCCCGGAACATATGCCCCGATCTGGATCAAATCCTCCGCTTTTTTATAAATGGCCATGAGCGAGACCATCCTGTCCCGGGCGGACAGATGGCTCCTGTCAACGATATCGTTCATCACCCGGCTGATGCTTCCCAGCACATCGATAGCCGGGTAATGATTCTGAGTGGCCAGCTCCCGGGTGAGGACGATGTGGCCGTCCACAATAGACCGTATGGCATCGACGATCGGATCATGGATATCGTCTCCTTCGGCCAGGACATTATAGATGCCTGTGATACTGCCCTGATCAGGAGTGGTGCCCGCTCTTTCCAGTAATTTGGGAAGCTGAACAAATACGCTTGGCGTATATCCTTTTGATGTGGGAGGCTCGCCGATCGCCAATCCGACTTCCCGGGAGGCCATGGCAAAACGGGTCATGGAATCCATCATCAGGAGCACATCCTTTCCCTGGTCTCTGAAGTATTCGGCAATCGTGGTCGCCAGGTAAGCCCCTCTCATCCGGATGAGAGGAGGTTGATCCGAAGTGGCCACAACGACGGCAGATCTTTTCAGCCCTTCCTCTCCGAGGTCCTTTTCAATAAACTCCCTCACCTCCCTTCCCCGCTCTCCGATCAGCGCAACCACATTGACCTGTGCCGCCGTATGCCTGGCAATCATTCCCAGCAATGTGCTCTTCCCCACTCCGGAGCCCGAGACGATGGCGATCCTTTGACCTTTCCCGAGAGTCATCAAACCATTCATGGCCTTGATGCCCACATCCATGGGAGCAGAAATTCTCTGTCTTAATAATGCAGGAGGGGAAGGCCCATAGATAGGATATTCCATTTCGGACTGGAAAGGCCCTCTCTGGTCAATCGGGTGTCCCAGAGCATTGACAACCCGACCCAATAGACTCATTCCAATTTGAGCACGGGCCGGACTTCCCACGGGCACGATCCGGTTCCCCGGTTGAATCCCCCGGGTCTCTCCCAGAGGCATGAACAACATCCTCTTCTCTCTGAATCCAACGACCTCTGCTAAAACCGGCTCTTCACCCTCTCCCCGTTCAATCCGGCACACCTCTCCGATGGCCAAACGGGGGCCAGCCCCTTCGATGACCAGACCAACCACCTGGAGCACACGTCCATAATACCTGATGATCCTGGCGTGCCGGATCGTTTGATGATAGGAGGCCCAATTCGGGATAACGGTTGAATCCATCGGGGTTACTGATCGGGATGCCTTTCTGCTCCATCCATCTGTCGCCGGACCAGGGAAACCATCTCGTCGAACTGGCTTTCAAAGGTCGCATCCACTTCTCCGAATGATGCTTCCAGTAAACATCCGCCCCGGGTGATCGACGGGTCCTCAATCATTTTTACTCCGTCATTTTCATTGAGTGAAAAAGGAACCTGGCCGGGATGGGCTAACAGGTATTGGTAATCCCCCGGATTGAGACGGACGAGGACTTTTCCCCGGTCCGTCACATATTGGAAGGCTTCCCGGAGGACGGCGATGATTACTTCCTCACAAAACAATATTTCCTGGCGAAAAATTCTTTTCCCGATGCCGAGCACAAGCGTCAGCATCCCGCTTTCATAAGCCTGTCGGAACCCCTTTCTTTGCCGTTCGATCTCCAGAAACACATTTCTCAGCTGGTGAATGACCATTTCGACTCGCTTCATGCCCAGCTCCCGCCCGTCCTTCTCTCCCTGTTCAAACCCTTTTTCATAGGCTTCCTTCTCGATCAGGAGCCCCTTCTCTCTAACTTCCTTCAGCGCCCTTGCCTCCAGCTCTTTCAAGCCCGGAAGAAATGAGAAGGCATCGGCCTTCGGAGAAAGGGAAGACCAGACCATTTCGAAGGACTCTTTTCGTCCAATTTCTTGATGAAAAGGGCCGGAGATAAATTTCTTAGACAAAGACCTCCTCCTTTCCCTTGCCCACCAGAACAATCTTTCCTTCGCTTTCAAGTTTCTTGGCCACCTTCAGGATGGACTGCTGGGCCGTCTCCACATCCTTCAGCCGCGCAGGCCCCATTACCTCCAGGTCTTCCTTCAGCATCTGGGCCGCTCTTTCCGACATGTTCTTGAAGACCTTCTCCCTCAATTCCTCTGAGGCGGTCTTCAGGGCCATCGTCAAAGTCTCATTATTGATCTCCTTGAGTATGGCCATGATGCTCCGGTCATCCACCTGAAGCAGGTCTTCAAAGATAAACATCAGCTTCCGGATCTCTTCGGCCAGCCCCTGTTTCTGCTCCTCGATCTCCTTTAAAATATTGCCCTCCGCAGAACCTTCCATCTGATTCAATATCTCAGCGGCCAGGCGGACTCCCCCTCTTTTCTGTCCCTCAAACCCTTTGATCGTGGCAATCTCCTCTTGGAGGACCTGGTCGATCTCCTCCACAATGCCCGGAGGAATATTTTCCAGTTCCGCAATCCGGCAGATCACCTCTGTCTGAAGAGTGGGAGAAAGCTCTTCAAGAATCGCGGAGGCCTGGCTGGAATCGAGATGGGTGAGAATAATCGCAATGGTCTGAGGATGCTCGGCCCGTAGGAAATTGGAAACGGTTTTGGGATCGAGCCGCCGGATTTTTTGAAAGAGGTTCCACTTCCCCTCTTCCTGGATCTCCTCTAACAGATTCTGCGCTTTCTCCCCATTAATCGCTCTGGAGACGATGCTTTTGATGAACTGGCTCCCTCCTTCATGCCCGATCTGGATCGGAAGTTGTGAGGAGGAGGCCTCCTGAAACTCCGACAGGATCGTCTCAACGACTTTAGTCGAAAGGGAGGAGAGCTTTGATATCGACCCCCCGATCTTCTTGATCTCCTCCTCGTCGAGCTGTTTGACGATCGTGGAAGCGATTTCTTCTCCGAGGCTGAAGAGCAAGATGGCGGCTTTCTGGGGTCCGGATAACCTTTCGATGGCCATAGTCGATTTCACTCCTTCTCATGGAGCCATGACCGCACGACCCCGACTGCCTTTGAAGGATCTTTCTGAATGAGTTGCAGCGCATGATCTCTGGGGTTTAGGGCCGTAACCGGTGTCCGTTCGGATGGCATTTCGGCGGGAATCCTTCCCGGAGCCGCGGCCTGCAGAAGCGATACGTCCTGCGCCTGTTCCATCGACCTCTTCTTCAGTATGGGTCGGAGGACAAAGAAGATGAACAGGAGCACAAGGACCAGGCTGATCGCCGGCTTGTAAATCATGGGCAGGTAATTCTGATAGGAGCTTCCTTTCTCGGTTTTGATCTCCTCCTCCGCCGTGGACCAGTAAAAAGGAAGGTTGATCACCTCCACCTGATCTCCCCTTCCGTCATTATATCCGATCGCCTTCTTGACGATATTCTCCAGATGTTTCATCTCATCCTGAGAACGGGGCGCATACTTCTTCTCCTTATTTCCTTTGGCTCCTGCCTCCTCTTTATAAGTCCCATCGATGACCACAGCGGCCGAGACCTTCTTGATGCCTCCCACAGGACTTCTGGTCTGTTTGTTCACCTTCGAAATTTCATAATTCCGGACCTCATTCTGCCGCTCCATCAGATTCATTGCTCCTTGCTGGGAGGAAGGAGCCGGGGTGGCTGTCTTCGATTCGGAACCTGCCTCTTGCCTGACCCCTGCGGACTTGGCTTCGGAAGAGGGCTTTTCCACATTTCTCTGCTCGCTTCTGAGAACCGTATTGGGATCGAACTTCTCTTCGGTCACCACCACCTGCTGAAAATCGATCTCCGTCGAAATTCTCGCAATGGCCTTGCCCGGCCCCAGAACTTCTTCGAGCATGCCCTGAACCTTCTTTCGGAGGCCCTCTTCAATGCTCTGCTGGTACTCCAGTTGGGTGGTGGTCAACTGTCCAATCGGACTATTGCCGGCCCTTTTGGAGAGAACCTTCCCCGACATATCGACGATAGAAATATTGCCCGGCTCCAACCCTTCCACGGCGCTGGCCACCAGATGAAGGATTCCTTCGACCTGCGACGCATTGAGGGTCAACCCGGCCCTGGTTTTAACGAAGACCGATGCGGTGGGCTTCTTCTGCTCCTCCACGAAGAGAGACTCCCTGGGGGTGGCGATGTGAACACGCACCTGCTCCACCTCTTTGATCTGTTTGATCGTCCTGCTCAACTCGCCCTGCAGGGCTCTCTGATAATTGAGCCTCTGCACGAAGTCGGTGACCCCGATGTTGCTTCGGTCGAAGACCTCAAATCCAACGCCTCCTCCTCTGGGCAAACCTTCGGCGGCAAGAGAAAGCCGCAGGTCATAAACCTGTTCACTGGGCACCAGGAGGGTTGTCCCATTGTGGGACAGACGGAAGGGGATCTTCTTCTCTTTCAACTTATTGGCCATCTCTCCGGCATCCTCGGCCGAGAGGCCGGTGAAGAGGACCTGGTGGTCGGGCTGGGTGTTCCAGAAGATGAGAGATCCGAATAGAAGGACGGAGAGAAGGAGAACGAAAAGGATCATCAATGTCCGTCCTCTGGAGATGAGGTCCAAAAAGGGCAAGATCTGTTCGTTCACTTTGTTTGCCATATCCTATCCCTTGCGATTAATATTGCTATTCCTCACTGATCCCGGGTAGGGGCTCGATTGGTCGGGGCCTGCCAAAGACGACTGAAGCCGTCCCTACCCTGCCGGAGTGAGGGGTTCGATGAATTAGAATTGCATCCTCATGATCTCTTCATAGGCGGCAATGACCTTATTCCGGACCTGGATCATCAGCTTCAGGGAAATTCCGGCCTTTTCCATGGCAATCATGGCCTCATGGATATCCGTCTCGCCCATGACCATCCCCTGGACTTTCTGCTCAGCCTCGTCGGAAAGTCGATTCAGCTCCTCAATCGATTGACCCAGCGCCTTCTTAAAGTCCGAGAGAGGGTCAGGGTTCCCCTTCCGGTCGATCTCCTGATTCATCAATGGAACGGAAAGCACATCATTGATATTCATCTTCGCTCCCCAACTCGATGGCCGTTTTATCGGCCGATCTCCAATGCCCTTAATGCCATATTTTTAGCCGCATTAAAGGCGGTTATATTGGCTTCATAACTCCGTACAGCCCTCAGCATATCAACCATCTCTTCAACGATGTTGATGTTCGGCAAAAATACGTATCCATCCTTGTCTGCATCGGGATGGGAGGGATCATAGACCATCTGGAAGGGCCGCAGGTCTTCGAGCGTTGCCGCCTGAATGGTTGCTTCCTGCGAAGGAACGCCTCTCCCTCCGATTTCCATTCGACCGAAGTGGTCCGGATGAGTCCTGGAAAGATGGCCCGCCATCCGGAGTCTGCCGGAGAGCATCTCGGTGAAGCGCTGATCCACAGGGCCGTTCGAAAAAACCACCCTCTTCCGGCGATAGGGTTCGCCTCCGCTTCCTCTCGTGGTCTGAATATTGGAGAGGTTCAGGGAGATGGCATCCATGACCGTTCTCTGGGCCTGAAGTCCACCGGAGCTGATCCCCATAGATTTAAATATATTCATACGGGTCTATCTTCCTCCTTCCTGAATGACCGTTTTCAGGCCCTCAAATTTTTTCAATAATGCCTGAACTCCGGCCTGAAACATCAGGTTGTTTTCAGCCAATTTCGCCATCTCCTGATCAAGCTGTACTCCTTCTGCGGAAGAAGTTGTCTCCACCACCCCCTGAAAATCTCCGGAAAGATGCTGGGGATGGGTCGTCCTGAGAAAAGCCGGAGAGCGATCCTGAATCACCTCCTGTAGGACTTTTTGAAAGGAGACCTCTCTCGGAGTATGGTTCGGGTTCTCGGAATTGGCAATATTATCCGAGAGGATTCTGTGGCGAAACGTCCGGAGGTCTAAAGACCGCTGGAGCAATCCGATTGTGTGGTCGAACAACTGTCTTTTGATCTGAAATCTGTCCATCCTCTTGGCCCTCCAACAATGAGCAATAATTATGCCAGCCTCATTCCTCTATCGTTAACCTAATTTGAGCGATATTTTTTTGAAATGTAGCCGCACCCCCTGCGGCAGGAGGGTGCGAGGGTTTCGGCTTCTTGGTCCTCACTCAGTGGGTGCCTTTTTGACGCTTCGTCTCACACGGAGCGGCTATAGGTTCCTTTTAAAAGAATCGCTCAATTTAGGTTTAAGCCAATGGGTTTGAAACTTCGAAACCAGACACATTATCCTTATACTCATGCAGTTTGTTTCTCAATGTCCGGATGCTGATCCCGAGGATCTTTGCCGCATGGGTCCGGTTCCCATTGGTCTTCTCCAGGGCCCTGAAGATCAGATCTTTCTCCATCTCCTTCAATGAAAAGGGGGAGGCTGTGGATTCCTTTGCCTCCGGGGCCATGCCCCCCTCCTTGTGAGAAAAATCTTTCAGATCGAGATGGGGAGTTGAACCGGTCAGGACGGCACGCTCGACCACGTTCTTCAATTCCCTCACATTTCCCCGCCAGGGCTGTTGACTCAACCAGCGCAGAGCCTCTTCGGAAGCGGAGGTCTCTAACTTTCCGTAATGATCGGAATATTTTTTAAGAAAGAATCGTGTCAGAAGCTCGATGTCCTCTGTTCGTCCCCTCAGGGGAAGAAGTTGAATCGATATCACATTCAACCTGAAATAGAGATCCTCCCTGAACTCACCCTTCTCTATGGAGGTCTCTATCTTCCGATTGGTGGTGGCAATGACCCTCACATCGATGGGAACGGGCTCCCGTCCTCCGATGCGATCCAATTCATTCTCCTGGATCACCCTCAGAATCTTCGCCTGAAGGAATGGGTTCATCTCCGTAATCTCATCGAGCAGAAGGGTTCCGCGGTGAGCCAGTTCAAACTTCCCGATCTTCCTGCACAGGGCTCCTGTAAAGGCCCCCTTTTCATGACCGAACAGCTCGCTCTCAAACAGGGATTCCGGAAGGGAAGCGCAGTTGACTGCGACAAACGGTCCCTGATGACGGGGACTCTTCATATGGATATGTCGCGCAAACAGCTCTTTCCCTGTCCCGCTCTCTCCCTGAATGAGCACCGGAGCATTGCTAAAGGCAATGCGATCACATAGATCAATGACCTCTTTCACCCTCCTGTCTCTGGTGAGGATCGGTGTCGAATCATTGATTCCGTCGAGAGGAATGACCTTCGAAGGGGAAGGGTCTTCTCTGAGCGCCGTCAAGATTCGCTCCTCCAGAACCTTCATCGAAATGGGTTTGAGGAGATAATCGAAAGCCCCTTTTCTCATGGCCTCGACAGCATTCTGAACCGAACCGGATCCTGTGACAATAATCACAGGGGTATGAGGTGATTTACTCTTGATCGCCTCAAGAAGCTGAAGCCCATCCCCGTCCGGCAATTTCATGTCCGCAATCACAAGATCGAAGGGGTTCTGGTCAAAAGCGGAGAGACCTTTCCCCGCATTCTCTGTTGAAACCACCATGTAACCATTATGGGAGAGCCCTTCGCAAAGGACTCCTCTCATATCGGCTTCATCTTCCACAATCAATAATCGTTTCTTACCCATTTTGGCATCATAAAGAAAGATTTAGATTTCTTAATAGCAAATACTATGCCATCTTGTCCCAGAAAAAAATCTAATTAAAACAACTAATTATAGGGTCGTCCTGGCGACTGCGGTTCTGGAAATGTCAAAATCCCATATCGATGTCATTCTTTTGACCCATTCGATGCCTTCTTGTTGTTGCACGAAAATGGTTAACCCCGTTAGAAATTCCAGCGGGGCATTAAACCCCGCCGGAATTATTCTGAAATGTATAACCCCGCTGCAGCCGCCGGCCCAGGCTCCGCCCCAGAGGGGCCTCTGGCCCGGAGGGAGCAGCGGAACATTATTTCTAACGGGGTAAAATGATATTCGATTGGCAGGACATACTTGTTTCGCCAATAGTTAGGGGAGGGTTACGGTTACGAAGCCCGTTTCGGTTACTGGTTACGGTTACGTGTAAAGAATTGAGAGACGATAAACGTAGCCTTTTATTAACGATACGGGCTTCGTTACCCTTACCGTTAGACTTTATTTTTTAGGCAATGGCATCAAGAGGGGGAGCGATGGAGATTCTGGCGTTTGATCTTTTCAATCAATGTGGTCCTGTTCATATGCAACAGTTGAGCCGCTTTGTTTTTAACCCATCCGCTCTTATTGAGGGCCTGAAGGATCAACTGTTTCTCAAGCTCATTGAGAGCGGTTTCGAGCGAAAGCCCCTCCTGTGGAATATCCATTGTCCCACCGATCTCTTTGGATGAAGGGGGCAACACCCTCTCGGGCAGATCCGGTAAGTCAATCATTTCACTGCCGGTAAGGATGATCAGTCGCTCGATCATATTTTCAAGTTCTCTCACATTGCCTGGCCAGTCGTATTCCATCAATCTTTCCATGGCCTCATCCGTAATTCCTGTTACCTTTTTCCTCTTACTTTTACTGAAATGGTGGATAAAGTGAAAGGCCAGAAGGGGAATGTCCGATTTACGCTGCCTCAGGGGAGGAATTTCAATAGGGATCACATTCAGGCGATAATAGAGGTCCTCTCTGAATTTCTTTTTCAATACCGCCTTCTTCAAATCCTGATGAGTGGCTGAAATGATCCGGATATCCACCTTGATCGGCTTCATTCCGCCGATTCGCTCAAACTGTCTCTCCTGGAGAACCCGCAATAACTTGCTCTGCAAGTTGGGGTTCATATCTCCGATCTCATCCAGAAAGAGGGTTCCGCCGTTGGCAAGCTCAAAACGGCCGATTCGGGTCCGGATGGCGTTGGTAAAGGCTCCCTTTTCATGCCCGAAAAGCTCACTCTCTAAGAGTTCGCTCGGAATGGCCGCACAATTGACCGGAACGAAGGGCCCTTCCCTCCGGTAGCTATTGTAGTGGAGCGCCCTGGCGATCAGCTCTTTGCCCGTTCCGCTCTCCCCGAGGATGAGGATGGTGCTATCCGTATCGGCCACCTTTTCAACCGTCTCAAAAACATCCTGTATGGAAGGGCTTTCACCGATGATATTCTTGAATTGATACTTCCTCTTCAATTGATTTCGAAGATTGATGTTCTCCCTTTTTAGATTCCGGTATTCCAGGGCCCTGTTCAGGGTGATGACGATTTCGTCCATCTTTACGGGTTTGGTGAGGTAGTCGAAGGCTCCGCTTTTGATCGCCTCCACAGCGTTCTTAATAGTCCCGTAGCCGGTCAGAATAATGCAGATCGACTCGGGGGAATGTTCCTTCATAAATTTTAAGACTTCCATCCCATCCGCACCCGGCATTTTCATGTCCGTCAGGATGATGTCATAAAATTTCTTTTCGATCATTGATATGCCGGAGGTTCCATCGGAGGTGGTCGTAATATCGTAGCCTTCTGAGGTCAAGTATTCGGAAAGGTTATCCAGTATCTCCGGTGAGTCGTCGATGAGGAGAATCTTCTCACTGCCCATATCGCATCCCTCTTTTGAGAGTTAAGGAATGCTACTATAATCTTTTTCAATTGTCAAATAATTGACTCTCATAAAATAATGCCTCAGAAGATTTGAAAATTGATCCTTTGAGGTCTCCTGGACAGGCTTCCCCCCTTGTTCCTGCAAGCTGATCCTGCTGAGGATCTCGTTGTCCAGACCGAATAAATCGATTCCCATTTATGTGCCCTGATGATCCGTTAGAGATATTCCCCTCTGCGGAACTTCTCGATCTCCACGGCGGAAAGGATCCCGGTTTCATTCAAAATCTTACGCAATGGATCAGCAGGAGGAAGCTTTTCAGAAAGTAGATTTAATCCGTCCACCTCCTTTGTCAATGCCTGGATGAACGGATCGATCTTTCTCAAAGAGGTCTCAGGATCGGAAAGACCCTCATGATATTGTTCTAAGATAGTTAAGGTGTCTTCAACCGCTTTGAGGCTTTGAGATCGAATCCGGGTAATGTTCTCCTGATCCGTTAGATCAAGAAGAGAAGCGGATGAGATAGGGTTCGGCGAGATCCTCATCCTTCCCTCGGAATCAAAGGGAGAAACCCCCTGTGCCGTAGCGTTCAACCGTTCGCCGGCATCTCCGAGTAATTTCTGGAAATCGAGGTCCTTGGTCGCATCTGCCTTTTTCTTTTCCGAATGGACCACAGGTAGAATGGATGGATTGAGCTCCTTTATCTTCATAAGAGAACACCTCCATGATGAGTTAAAAATAATTATGCAAGTTCTATGCCTTAGAACCGTTCGTGCTGAGCTTGTCGAAGCATGAATGGTTCAATTATTTACCCTTCGAGAGCCTCAGGGTGATCGGTATAGCATTACCCACTGAAAAGTTGGATGAACCTTTCTATTTTCTAATTGAAAGAGAATTTTGTCGGAAAATATTGCCGATCCACCCGGCAATTTATGCCCGATAGAAAGGGATTGGTTCTTGAATCCTTGGTGGATCAGGAGGGCCGGATCTTCGACAGAAATTCCTCGGCTTCGTGAAAATCCGGTTTGATGGTCAGGGCGTGATTCAAATGATCAACAGCCTCCTCACGCTTTCCCTCTTCGTAGCATGCCCTTCCCAGATTGTAATAGAGGATCTCGTCCTTTGGATCGATTGAAACGGCCTTGAGGTAATTCGATATCGCCTCTTGAAACATCTTCTTCTTCCGGAGCTCGATTCCGAATTCATTAAAAATGTGCTTATTCTCTTTATCGTATAGGGTATCCAGTTGGGATAGTCTTGAAAAGACCTTCTTTGCCGCCTCCTTTTCTCCCCGGGCGAAAAGTGTCCTTCCCTTTCCCAGATTGGCTTTCAAATGGTTTTGATTCATGGAAAGGGCTCGATCGTACTCATACTCCGCGCTGAAAAACTCCCTTTTTTCAAAGTGCTGATCTCCGGATTGAATATGTCTTTCGATCAACAGCTCTCCGGGCTTCTTCTTATTGTAGAAATAATCCGGACAGGGGATATACTCTTTCAGCTTGTCCTTATGGAGGATGGAACCCTTTCCAACGGGTCGATCGGAAAAATCCAGCAGATGGATTTCGACATGGTCTTCGCCCACTTCGACCACCTGATAGTAGTTGTCGACCACTGTGCTTTTTGCCGTTGAGCCACAGCCTAACTTAATCTCTTCCTGTTTGAAATAGATCTCTCCTTCCATCACGACCTTTCACCCGCCGGCTGGAAAACCGGGACTTCAAATAAAGTGAGATCCTCTGTAACCCTTAATTTTCGAAAAATCCGCAATGGCAAGGGTTTGGAAGTACCTTTCCCCGGGTTCGATATTTCAACATCTGGATTCACTGAAATAGGAATTCATCGAAATAGACTCGACGGATCCCTTTCTGGCCAAGATGTCCGTTAAAACTGTTGAGAAGTTCCTCTTTCAAACGCTCCTTGAAATCGTTCGCTTTCATATCTTCAAGCCTCTTCTCGCTGACGATCAATATGACCGCATCCGTAAACACGGACATCCTCGACTGAATCTTTTCCGCCCACTTCTTCTCATCAAGCTCCAGAACGATCGTCGTCTTAAGATAATGCCTTCCATTCTCCTCATTCATATTGATGATAAGGGGACTGAACTTCAATGTCTCCCCCATTTCCGGCTTTTTGGAAGGGGTCGGCTCGGGTGGATTGGCGCCCGAAATGCCGGGGATGGAAAGGTAACCCAGGTATCCGGCGGCTCCGATGGCTCCCGCAAGAATAACAAATCCCAAAATTACGGCGATGAAAATAAATTTTTTCGATTTTCCCTTCCCGGCCTTATCTATCGCCTCGGCAGGAGAAGCCCCATCCCCTTTTCCGGCAGATGCAACACCCTTCGGATCTTTTCCAGAATTTAGATTGATCAGATCGATCTTCGTCTCTTTCTCTGCCATAAGAAATTTCTCTGTCCTCTTGGGTTCGCTCCGGAAAGGAACAAACGCCACTCCTAATGCTACAGCGAATCTTTTTTCGTCATTCCCGTGAAAACGGGAATCCAGGAAGTAAATTGGCTCAAGAAACCACTGGATACCCGCTTTCGCGGGTATGACGGATGTAGTGGAGGTGTTTTTTGCTGGTCCATTGGCCCTTTTCCCAAAAAGGTTCGCTGTAGTATTAATTCATATTGATCATCTGAATGATCTCATTGGATATCTGTCCAAGAGGGGCCACCCGGTCGATGGCGTTCAGTTTGATCGCCTCTTTCGGCATACCGAAGACCACGCAGCTCTCCTCATCCTGGGCAATGGTTCTGGCGCCGCCCTCCTTCATTTTCAGCATTCCCTGGGCTCCATCTGCACCCATTCCCGTCAGGATGACTCCTATGGCATTTGAACCCGCATACTGTGCCACTGAATTGAAAAGGACATCCACCGCGGGTCTCTGGTGATGAACCATCGGTCCATCCTTCACATTCACATAATACTTTGCGCCGCTTCGCCTCAGGATCATATGGAAATTCCCTGGAGCAATCAGGGCCTGACCATTCAAGACCGAATCGGTGTCTTTAGCCTCCTTCACTTCAATCTGACAGATCCCATTCAGTCTTTCGGCGAAAGCCCTTGTAAACTGGGCGGGCATATGTTGGACGATGAGAATACCGGGGGTATTCAGGGGAAGCCTGATGAGGACCTCCTTGAGGGCCTCGGTGCCTCCGGTCGAAGCTCCAATGGCAATCACCTTCTGCGTTGTTTCACTAAGGATCTTCGTGACCGGCCCGATCGGAGAGCCTGAACCCGTTTTCCGGACCCGATCCATACGAACCTTCGCCGCTGCCCGGATCTTCTCTTTTAACTGGAGGCTCATATCCCCTACGGAATAAGGCCCTCCGGGTTTTGAGAGTACGTCCACGGCTCCATATTCCATGGCTTCAAGAGCCATCCCGCTTCCTTTGGGTGTCAGGGAACTCACGATGATGACCGGAAGCGGATAAAAGTGCATCAACTTTTTCAGGAACGTCAGGCCGTCCATGCGGGGCATTTCGATGTCCAGGAGAATCACATCGGGTTTCAGGCGGATAATCTTATCCCTGGCGACAAAAGGGTCAGGAGCGGTCCCCACGACCTCAAGATCGGTTTCCCTTGAAAGGTCTTCACTGAAGATCTTCCGAACAATGGCTGAATCATCAACGATAAGGACTTTGATCTTATGATTATCCATCGACCCCTTCCTTTTTCCTCACATCTCATGCTGCAGAAGTGAATTGAATCTGAAGTTGAACCGGATAACCCTCTGCATTGAAACGGACCGACATGGCCTGGTCTCCATTGCAGGCATCCATGGCCTGTCCGGAAACTTCCCGGGTCTGGGGAATGGTGAGGTTCCAGACCGTTTTTTTATCAAGCTGAGAGAAAAGATTTCCGCAGATCATGTTGCATAACTCATTGACCACATCCACCGCCTGAGAATCGGAGGCAGACTCTTCTTCCAGCCCCATAAAATTGGAAGTCATTGTCTTCGCCAGTTCAACAGGAACCGAGAGAATCAGCGTTCCACAATGTTTCCCTTCAAATCCGATCTCCCCCCTTAAAAAGGCGGAGAACGATTTGATGGGGCTATAAAGGTCTTCGCCTTCCCCCTGTTGAACCGCTACGGGTGTAAAGAACATGGTCTCGAACACCTGGGCAATGACGGCAATGGCCTTCTTCTCAATCTCGTCAATCACGGGTCTCCTCCATAATTCGTGTCAGAACATCCCGGATGGTCTCCGGATAAAAAGGTTTCTGAATATACCCTTTGATCCCGAGGGCATAGGCTTCTTCGAGGCGCTTCTCGCTTCCCTCGGTGGTGATCAAAATAACCGGAATATGACGATGCAGTTCACCCTTCTTCAATTCCCTGAGCATCTCCAGTCCATTCATCACCGGCATATTGAGATCGGCCAGGATCAGATCAACCCAGCAGGAATGGAGGATGTCCAGAGCCTCCCTGCCATTGCCCGCCTCCCAGCAGTCCCCTATCTCAAAACCGGAAATCGATACCGTTTTCCGGATGACTTTTCGCATGGTCTGGGAATCATCCACGATCAGGACATTGTAAGCCACGATCTTCCCTCCCCCCCTCTTTTCATATTCAGGGTTTCATCGACCAGTTGAAACCGGTCTTCCAGTTTCACGATAAACTGTTCTATATCCTTTTCTCCAAGATGGTGCCGTTTCATCAACTCACCGTCGCCATGGTAGGTGAGACCGTCCGCTCCTCCGCCGATGCCTGTGATCATTGCCACCACATCACACAGGGAGATCAACTCTACAACCTCACGATCCTTGGATGCATGGGAGGGAGTATGATGGTAACGGATGGCCAATATAATGGGTTCTGGAAATTTCCACTTCTCTGCAACCTTCCCTCCAAGTTCGGCATGATCAATGCCAAGGATCTCCTTTTCGGCTTCGGTGAAAGAAAGTTTCCTCTCTCCGGTTAAATTCTTGATCTGCCCGAAATAGTCTTGAACGAAGTGGCCCAACATCATCTTTCCTATATCGTGGAGCAGGGCGGCTGTGAAAAGGGTCAGTGTGGCCTCCCGGTTTAACCGTTTCGAGATGATCCGCGAAAGCAGTGCACAGGCGACCGAATGCCTCCAGAGGTCCGCCTGTCCAAGATCATATCCCTTGCAGGGATCCTGCAGGAGCTGGGCGCTCTCCTGGCTTAGAATGATCTCCATCAACTGATCGAATCCGACCATGACGAGCGCCTCTCTCAGGGAGGAAACCGTTCTCCGGAGCCCGAAATAGGCGGAGTTGCAGAGTTTGAGGACATTGGCAGTGATCGATGGGTCGAACTGGAGGACATCGACGAGACTCTGGGCCGATGATCGGGGATCCTCGATCAATTGAACAGCCCGCTGGATCACCATCGGAAAAGGAGGCAACCTGTCTGTCGATTGGAGGATGTGATCAACTAAGTTCATATCTCTCTCACTCCGTCTCCGGAGGTCTTCACCCAAACCTTTCCGGTAGATAATTCAAGCGATAGCGTCCGGTTGACATTGCCGCCTACCTCCTCTGCACGGATCAAAACGTTATTCGCCCAGAAAATCTTTCTGAGGGTCATGTAATTCCTCTTCCCGATATTAAAAAAGCCAGAATCGTCCAGAATCTGAGATCCTCCTACCACTTTGACATTCAACCTCTTCTTTTCAGCCCCCAGTTGATAGGCTTCTTTGAAAAAGAGGGGAATCCCCGAATCTGCGAACATCCAGGGATTCTTTAACGCTTTTTGAGGATCGATCGTTGAATCGGGCAACATGAAATGGAGAAGCCCTCCCACCCTGACTGCCGGGTCATAAATGGTCACCCCGATACAGGACCCCAGTGCATGGGTGATAATCGTGGCAGCCGGGTCGTTAGAAACGTTCATATCCGCAATGCCCACAATGATCTTCATCGCCAAGTCCAACGGAATAATGGAATATTGGAAGAATGGAATAATGGATAAGAGAATTGAAAGAATAACAACCCGATATTCCAATTTTTCATCATTCCATTATACCTTTGTAACAATTTGGCTGTTTGAAAATTGTTTGGTGATTTAACCCAATAAGCTTGTCATTCCTGCGGAAGCAGGAATCCAGAGGTTTTAGATTCTGGATTCCCGTTTTCACGGGAATGACATAAGTGGCGGCTTTTTCAAAGAGCTAAAGTGTTACAAGTTTTTTATTTTTTATAAATCGCCGGCCTCACATACTTAAAGGGATGCGACATGCCGGTCAGGCTTTCGGAGTGGCCGATCAGCAAAACCCCGCCTTCCACAAGGCATTCGTAAAACCGGGCGACTAGATCCGCCTGGGTCTTCTTGTCGAAATAGATCATCACGTTTCGGCAGAAGATACAATCAAAGGGTTCTTTGAAACTGAATGGCTCCATGAGATTCAATCGCATGAACTGCACATGTTTCCGGACAGCGTCTTTCACCCTAACAGAGTCCTGCCATTTACCATCGCCTCTTAAAATATATTTTTTAAGCAGAGGGGACGATATGGAGTGAACCCTCTCTTTATGGAAAACACCCGACTCAGCAGTTTTCAGAACTTTGGTTGAAAGGTCGGTGGCTAATATCGAGATATCCCATGCCAACGGGTTTTCAATCGCTTCGAGCAAAGTGATTACAATAGAGTAAGGCTCCTCTCCGGAGGAGCATCCCGCGCTCCAGAAACGGAGTCTGTTTCCGTGGCTTCGCTTTCTCTTGATTAGTTCAGGCAAAAGTTCTGAACGGATATAGTCAAAGTGTTTCGGTTCTCTGAAGAAGAAGGTGAAGTTGGTAGAAATCGAATCCAGGAGATAGACCAGCTCCTCGCCTGTCTCGTTATTGACCACATGATGATAATAGTCATGAAAAGATTTAAACTGGCCGGCCCGGATTCTCTTTCCCAGCCTTGCCTTCACCAGTTCTTTCTTCCCGTCGCTCAGGTTGATGCCGCATTGTTCATAAACCAGACGGCTTATCTTCTCGAATTCGATATCGGTCAATTCAACGGATTGCAACAGAGAAGTCTGTAACATCGTTAGCGCTCAATTTTCTAATTCGGTTTACGCTATGCGCTACCTGTCCTCCGTAGTCCCGCCCGCTGCGCAAGCGCGACAGCGCGGCGAGCAAGGCGGGACGAAGGATGGACGCCCTTTGCGCTATGCGTCTTTTCATTTAAGACAGACCTCAACGGTAAATGACCCTGCATGGGTATTAAAAGGAATCGACAGGATCGGCCCCTTTGTGATATGCCTGATTTCATGGCCACGACCGGAGATCACGGAGGGAATCGCCCCCTGAAAATGGTGGCCCATCTCTTCGAGACGTCTCCGGGAATCACCTGAAATCATATTGGTCAACTCGCCGACCGCATCCTTCACCTCGTCATTGATCTCCAGTTGATTCTCGCCCAGCATCTGGCTGATAATAAGAAGGATGCACTCCCTGCTAAATGTGATACAGATGGAGCCCTCCGTATCGCCGGTGATCCCCACAATGCCGGAGACATCGCCGGTGGCTGTGCCCCCTTTCTTGATGTATGGTTTTCCCGGAACAGGAATGAGGGACGCCATGGTCTTTAAAACGGATACCGTGGCCTCCAAAAATGGGTTGATCAGTTCGACTTTCATATTCCCATAACTCCCTTCTTCACCATCCTACCCTTGGCTACCCTTGGCTCATGGTGAACCTTGCTGCTTTCATCGGACGATCTTTCATAAGGATTCGTCCGGTTTCTTCTGTTCAAAGAGGTGGTCAAGGTCTTTTTTTAAGAATCTCCAGTGTTTCCCAAACTTTATGGCAGGGACCTTCCCGTCCTGGACCAGTTTATAAACCGTTGAAACCGGTATCTTTAAATAATGGGAAACTTCTTTGATATTTAAAATCTCGTCTGCGGACATGGCGCAATCTTTTATGACGGCTTCGTCACTCTCGCCTGCGTGCCGTAACGCTTGAACGGAGGGTTCCCTCAAAATTGGCTCTCCGTCGTGCAGGCACGAACCATGAAAATATTCCGAGGTCTTGGGTTAAGGTTAAGGTGACGAAGCCCGCCCTGTACCATGCTAGGTTCAGGGCCCGTTTCAGTTATTGGTTACGGTTACGTGCAAAGAATTAAGAGACGATAAACGTAGCCTTTTATTAACGATACGGGTTTCCCTGCCTGCGGCAGGCAGGCTTACCGTTACCGTTGAACGACCCCCTTATTTTCTAACTAGGCAATCCTTAGGTCAATCTTCTTAAATGGTCGTAGTTAATCCCTCTTCTTCTCAATTGCTATATCGTCATAAAAGAGTCCAGACTTTAATCAAAACGGGATGATTGGGAAGGAATGGGTGGAGGACATGAGATAAGTCGATTTTAAAGAGTTCCATCGGATTGAACATTTTCTTTCATTTCTCTTGCTCTGTTCTTTCCCCACTCAACATAAAATTTCCTGATGAGCGCGTCAGGTTCTTCACAGAATTTAATGTCTCCGTCACAGATTGCCCAGACCACACCGAGGTCGCAATATCCAATGCCTGGCCCCATATTTAGGTTGTTCGATTTTCGATAATACAAACACCCTCTTTCAGTCCTCATCTCAATTACCTCCTTTTCTCTCACTTCGCCTCCCGCCAGTCATACTAACAAGAAAATATCCTTCCCCCGGGAAAGGAGACTGCACTGTGTAAGAATTTTAAAGTTTATATAGCAAATCAAATGCCAATCAGGATGAGTTTTATTAACTATTCGATTTAACAGAGGAATTCCAAAAAAATTGGGTAAGTCGTAAATAGAACGTTGCGTCAAACACCTGTCATTCTATCGGGGGGGGGGTGTCGAGGGATTGACAAACGCTTCAATTTTTTTCTCAAAGGTAAGCCCTCGGTTATTGGGGGAATGTCATTTCATTGATAGTCGAAGTCGATAGACGGGGCCTGCTGCAGGTCTAACCCCGTCTGCGAAGGCTGGGGCGGAAATGACAATCTTTCATCATTAGGATCAAGAATCGCTCAATTTATATTAAACTTTTCCGGTCTTTCGAAGCAATGACCGCTGTTCTTTAAAGATGTAATGCCACAATTGTTCTTTTTCTGTCTCGGGAATTTCGACAAATTCTAAAACACAGATCCCTCCTCCTCCTGACATTTTTTCCAACCGCTTTACTCTTGCCAGGGGAATATGGAAACGATTCCATCCTTTTTCGTTAGGAATCCTTAAATCGATCTCACCGACTAATTCATCCATGCTCAGATTAAAAAATGGGGGGGTGAAGAACGAAATCCCTCCCAACCCATAGTCCCTCACCTTTGCGCTCACCATTCTTCCGTTGTTTCTCTGGAAAAGGACCTCTGTTCCCGACCGCGCGCCGATCCTGACATATCTTCTCCTTTGCATTCGAAAGATGGACTCCGGCAATTCGGTCTGAAGGGTTCCGGGCTGAGATCGAATCAACCGGGTCTTAAACCAGCATGAAACTCCGTCCTTTTCCAAAAATTCGAAATGGAGCCCGTTCTTCTCATAACGAGAAATGACTTTCTCAGTCCCTTTAACTTTATCAACCATCAGAGACGGGGATGGCCCTCTAGTTTCGATGCCCAGAATCACGGTGATCCACGCATAGTCGGTATCCGGAATAGCCATCTTGCAGAGCCTTCGCGAATCGATCCAGCCCTTAAGCATCTCCATCATTCTATCGCCGTCGATCCGCTCCGAAGATTCATCCATTCCTCTTTTATTCCTCTCTGTATCAATTTAGCTTTTTGAAAAACTACGGCAAACAGGGCATTCAACGGGTTTGTCATTCCTGCGCAAGCAGGAATCCAGTCTTATCCTCCCCATTTCTGGATTCCCGTTCCCCGATTTATACCTTCGAGGACAAGTTTCACGGGAATGACAACTTGGGTGATACACCAAAGGTCTCTTTTCAAAGAGCTAAAGTGTTATTCCTCTCTTAGCTTTTTCTTCAAATCCTCCTTCTCTCTACGAAGGTTTTCGATTTTCTCCCTTGATTCGATCTGCAGACCGGAGATCATCTGGTTGCTGATCTCCTCAATTTCCTCCTTTTTCGCATTGATCTCACGGAGGATCTCGTGATCACGCATCATCTTATTGAGCCGGAGTGAAAATTCAGCGATGGAGAACGGCTTCTTGATGAATTCACGGGCTCCTGCGGAAACCGCTTTCTGCGCGGAATATTCATCGCTAAACCCTGTCATCACCATCACTGGAAGGTCGGGATACTTTTGAGAAATCTCCCGTGTGAGCGTGATCCCATCCATTTCGGGCATCACTACATCCGTGATGACGGCATCGAATTGATTCTGACCCAGCCTGTCCAATGCCTCCTTCCCGTTGCCTGCCGTGTCGCATTTGTGTCCGGATGAAGAAAGGAAACTCACGAGGAGGCCTCGGATGGGCGGTTCATCATCAACGATCAGGATTTTGTAATTAAGGGCGGCCATATTAATCTTAATGTTTTAAAAAAATAAATCTCACCTAAATTGAACGATTCTTTCGAAAGGAAACTATAGCCGCTCTGCGTGAGCCGGGTGGTTTCCTCTCACCCGTTGGGTGAGAAATCATTTCCGATAAAATCACGCAACCTAAAGGTTGTGGCTACATTTAGGATAATAAATCGCTCAATTTAGGTCATACATAATTTGGGGTATCCCCCATTTATGCATCGGCATTTTACGAGATTAGCTTTACGAAAATGTAGCATAATGCCGTAATGCCTCACTCTCCCGTGGATTTTTTCCGAGATCCGGTGGGGATTCCGGAGAAAATCTTATAGCGGAAACCTCAGCTTGCCCATGAACTAAAAGGATGATCCCGCATGACAAGGACTATTCTATAAGGAGCAATGTTACCCTTCCCATTAAGAATATAGATCATCCGCTTGATAAGATTTTCGGAGGAATTCCTGCCGGGTCATCGGACCTCACCCACGCCTCAGTGAGGCATTTCCATAATGCCGTACCTAACCGAGGCCGATATTCGTCCTTGCCTAAAAGCCGGTTCAGGGCAAAAGGAATGTCACTGATAATACGAGAACGAGGCTTAAAAAATGTTAGACCCCATGGCGAGAAAGCTGACTGACTGAAATCCCAGAAGAACTTTATTTAAAGGCTCCTTACCAACTCCCTGATTCCATCTATTTCGGGAGATTTTGAAATGTAGTAATTGATCCATTTTTTAAATTCACATGGACATTCGACGTATGCGGAATGACCGACCCATGGTATATCCGGATACTGTTTTTTTAACTTATCAAAGGACTCCTCTCTGGTAGCCTTCTCACTCAAGTCCAGAATAAGAAGGTCAGGTTTAACCCCTTTTAATGTCAGTAATGCCTCTTCTATGTTCTTTGCGGTGATTACCTCAAAACCTTCTTCTAAGAGCTCCTCCTGAAGGAGAAATCGATAACTGTCGTAATTATCAATAAATATTATTGTTTTCAATTGGTTACACGGGCCCCCTTTTAGCTTTTACACCCCGCTCTGAACCTCGTATTTCATTTTGTGTATTCTCTTTTTCCCGAATTCGTCATAGAGATTTTTTATAAGGTAGTCCGGTTTTTCGCAAAACTGGATGTCTCCATCACAGATTGCCCAGATACTATCGAAATCGCAATAACCGATCCCACAGCCCATCACCGGACTATCTGAGGTTCGATAAAAATGACATTGTTTTTCTGTCCCCACCTTAATTTCCTCCTTTGATCTCCTATGTTATCTTTATTGATATTATCGGTAAATTGGTAAAAGAACTTTAATCTTTTTTTATCACATAGATTGAAAATATGGGGAAAAGAGGAAAAAGGGGGTTAAACGGGACGACTCCTTAAAAATCACGGATAAATGATGTCCATTAAAGTTTTTGCGAAAAAAGCCGAAAAATAGGAAGAGGGGGCAGAAGAAAAATCGTCATTCCCGCCCTGTAACAAAGCACGGGGTAAACTCCAGCGAGAAGCCAGAGGGAAAATAAAGAAATTGGATTCCTGTCTTCATTGGAAGGGATGACCTCATGATCAGAAAAAAAATTCTCATCGCGGAAGATGATAAAGACCTCCAGGAAGGGCTGAACTTCCTCTTCAGCTCCCAAGGCTACAAAGTCATTTCTGCAATGGATGGTATCTCCGCAGTCAACATTGCCCAGGCAGAAAACCCGGACCTGATCATTCTTGATCTCAGTCTCCCCTGGGCCGACGGCTACAAAGTTATGGAACGTTTGAGGTCCTCCGTATCCCTCCCCGACATTCCGATTATCATTCTCACCGGGAGAGATGCTTCCATCAATCAGGAGCGGGCCCTCAAAGCAGGCGCAGAGGCATTCTTTCATAAACCATTCGACAACAGTCAATTATTAGCTGCCGTTGAAAAGGCCCTAAAAGAGGACACAGCAGGAAAAGCCCAGCGGGAATCCGGTAAGAAAAAAATTCTTATTGTCGATGATGACAAAGATCTGTTAGATGGGCTGAATTTCCTGCTTTCTTCCCATGGCTATGACGTTATGACCGCGATGGATGCGATCTCTGTATTTGTTTTTGCCCGGAAAGGAAAGCCAGACGCCATTCTTCTTGATCTCAGTCTGCCGGGAGGCAATGGCTACCACGTCATGGAGCGATTGAAATCCTTCCAGCCTTTTGCGAATATTCCCATCATCATTCTTACTTCAAGGGAAGCGTCCACCCATCAACAGCGGGCCCTTAGGGCAGGCGCAGAGGCATTCTTTCAAAAGCCCTTTGATAATGGTCAATTATTGACCGCCATCGAGAATGCCTTGAAAAAATCTAATGAGCACAAATAAGAGCCTGTTGCACAAATGCTAAAAATACCCTTCGACAGGCTCAGGGTGAACGGAGTTTATATTGAAATCATAGACTTTCCTAAATCATTTGTTCAAGACTTCCTGAACCATTCTCCCCAGTCCATGCATCTCAAAAGGCTTCTGAATATAATTTACCCCCTCATCTAAAACCCCATGATGGACAATGGCATTCTCTGTGTAGCCTGACATATAGAGCACTTTCATCTCCGGATGCAGAAGGGCCAGACGTCCGGCTAACTCAGGCCCGCTCATCCTGGGCATCACGACATCCGTTACCATAAGATGAATCGGTCTTTCATGTTGCTCACAGATGAGCAATGCCTCATCCCCTTGAGAGGCCTCTAAAACATTGTATCCCTGTCTTCTCAGAATTTCCACTGCTACCCTCCGGACTTCTTCTTGATCCTCCACCACCAGAACCGTCTCGCTCCCACGGTGAAGCTCCTTTTCTATCCTCTTCTCCTTCACTTCCTCCAGAGGCATGTCCACCCAAGGGAGATAGATCTTAAAAGCGGTCCCCTTGCCCGGTTCACTATAAACCCAGATGTTCCCTTTGCTCTGTTTCACAATCCCATAGACCATCGACAAACCTAATCCTGTTCCCTTGCCCTTCTCCTTGGTCGTAAAGAAGGGTTCAAAGATCTGTTCTCTAACCTCGGCAGTCATCCCCATCCCCGTATCACTCATCGAAAACATCACATAACGCCCCGGAGTCACACTTACATGGCTGCGAGCATAGACTTCATCCAACTCCACATTAGCTGTCTCGATAAGGAGTTTCCCTCCTTTGGGCATGGCGTCGCGTGCGTTGACAGCAAGATTGACAAGGATCTGTTCAAATTGGCCGGGATCAACCTCGACTGATTCCAGATCCGTTTTCAGGAGCGTCAACAGTTCAATGTCTTCGCCGATGATACGCCGAAGCATCTTGTCAATATTAAGAATCAGGTTGTTCAAATTGATCACCTTTGGTTGGATGACCTGACGGCGACTGAAAGCTAAGAGCTGGCGTGTGAGGTTGGCTGCCCTGTCTGCTGCTCTCTTGATCTCCTCCATGTGACTTCTGAAGGGATCTTTTTCATGAAGCTCGAGCAATGCGAGATCGCAGTGACCGGTGATAACGGTCAAATGATTATTGAAATCATGAGCCACACCTCCGGCCAGCCTGCCGACTGTTTCCATTTTCTGCGCTTGAAGAAAATGGGTCTCTAACTGTTTGCGCTCGGTGATATCGGAAATAAGCCCGTCGTATGAGATGACCTCCTCCTTTTCATTCTTGCGAACAACCGGCGTATTTCTTACCCAGCGAATGGTGCCGTCCTTATGAATAATGCGATGCTCGAGGGGGGTCACGTTCGTTCCGGTCAGTGCGTGCTCTGCCTGTTTGAGCACGGCTTGCCGGTCTTCCTCATAAACCATCCGATACCACAGAAATGGATCGGCCCCGTATTCCTCGGACGTGTAGCCTGTCACCGCAACACAACCAGGACCGTGGGAAGTGGCAACCGGCCGGCCATCCTGGACCGTTACCGTGTAAATATAATCAGTGACTGAGCTGATCAGTCGCTTGTACCGGTCTTCGCTCTCCCGAAGCGCCTCCACTGCTTTTTTGTATTCTGTGATGTCATGGGAAATATGAATAACCTGGTGGATTTCGCCTTTTTCGTCTCTTATCGGAGAGGTTTTAATTTCAAAATATTTTTTTCTCCCCTCTTTATCGTAATGGATATGCACGGCTGATGATGGATCGCCTGTTCTTAATGTTTCTGATAATGGGCAGGTATGCTCCGGAGGTTCACAAGGCCTGGATCGATGATGGCTGATTTCATAGCATGGCCTTCCTATCACCTCTCTTTCTTCAACATTGTGTGCATTTAAAAAGGCCCTGTTGACTAAAATGATTTTAAAATTTTTGGCATCTATAACAGAAAAGCTGTCATTGGGGTTATGGATTAACGTTTCAATAAATTCTTTTGTATTCTTTGGCTGCTCATCGACAGCCTTCGCCTGAGCCGTTAATATATTTTGTTCAGTATTTGGGTGCATTTATCTATCACCCTTCTCTTTTTTAGGGGTCTTCGCGTAATCGAGCGGATAAATTTTACTACCCTACGCACCCCTTTGTAGGAATCTCTCCTCTATTTCCCCTCTTTGGAAAATGCTCTCTTCTCTCCCCCTCTTTGGTAATCCTTTTCCTGTCATGGACAGGCAAAGAGGGGTTAGCCTGCCTGCCGGTAGGCAGGGGGAGATTTTATAAATCACAGTTGAGATTAACTCTTTTCAAATCCCCCCTACCCCCTTTTTCAAAGGAGGTCAATCGGATGAAAGACTTGTAGGGGCGGGGCCCTCAGTGGCCGCCCGATCCAGGAGCCCCTGCCTGCGGCAGGCAGGCGTAGAGTGGCTCCCCTACATACCCTACAACCTTTAATCCTTCTGATTAAAACTCTTTAAAATCCCCCTCTCCCATGGGGATCACATGGTCGGGCTTGGGCTCCATTGCCTTGGGGTGAATCTTCACATCCTTCTTCTTCACTCCGCTCGTCACCCTGCTGACAAACTGACATGTCTGCGTGCCATGCACAGGCAGGCCTGTCTGCGTGCTACGCACAGGCAGGCCCACATGCTTTTTCCCGTTCCCACCCGGCTTTCTCGATTCCGCATTAGTTATCCCATTCCGGCCGCCCACCACAGCCGCCAACTCTCCCACAAATCCCTTCATCACCTCAGCCTGAGCATTCATCTCTTCGGCCGCCGAAGCCGACTCCTCCGCAGAGGCCGCATTCTTCTGAACCACCTTGTCCATCTCGGCCACAGCCTTGTTGATCTGGTCCACCCCCTGCGCCTGCTCACTCGATGCCGCCGAGATCTCACCCACCAACTCACCCACCTTCTTCGCTCCCGCGGCTACCTTTGTAAAAGCCCCGTTCGTTTTTGTGACAATATCCGACCCGTTCTTGATCTTCTTGACCGTCCCCTCGATCAGATTTGCCGTATTCTTGGCCGCATCCGCCGCGCGCATCGCAAGGTTTCTCACCTCATCAGCCACAACTGCAAATCCAGCGCCGGCTTCCCCGGCACGGGCCGCCTCCACCGCCGCATTCAAGGCCAATAGATTCGTCTGAAATGCGATCTCGTCGATCGTCTTGATGATCTTGGCTGTCTCTTCGCTGGCCACCGAAATCTCCTTCATCGACTCATTCAATTCGGCCATCGAACGGTTCGCCTCATCCACGACCTTGCTCGTATCGGCCATCAGGGTGTTGGCCTGATTGGCATTGTCCGCATTCTGCTTGGTCATCGACGACATCTCCTCGATCGAGGAGGAGGTCTCCTCGATCCCTGCCGCCTGCTCCGATGCCCCTTCTGCCAAAGTCTGGCTGGCTGAAGAAACCTGGGTTGAAGCCGATGCCACCTGCTCAGAACCGTCCGTAAGCCCCTCGACAACACGGTTAATCGGTTTGGTGATAGAACGGGTTACAAAAAATGCGATCAATAACCCAAGAACAATGGCAATCGAAGCTCCGCTTATCATAAGCGTATTGGCCCATGCCATTTCTGCCAGCATATCCTTTTTCTCTCTAGCAAGGGCTTCCTCACACCTCTTTTCAACTGTTCTTCCCGCTTCAGCCAATTCCTTATCCACTGCATCCAAAAGCTTATCCCGCTCTTCCCTTTTCATTGACTTTCCTACAATCTCTACAAGGCGAGAAAAGGCTTTCTCATATTTGCCAACGGCTTCAAGGACATCGTCTATCATCTTTATGTCGTCCTGATTTTTGAGCTTAGCTTTCGTCTCGTTTGCCTGCTTTTTTAAATCGTTGACTCTTTCTTTAACCACTTCAATATATTTTTTGTCCTCTCTAATAATAAGATTCTTCTCCTGCCGCCGAATTTCGAGCAACAGCTTGACCATGCGGTTTGTATCATCAGCTTCTTCCACCTTGGCAACAATACCTCTCATGCCGCTCCAGCCTATATAGGAAATAATTCCTGTGAAAATCAATACAACGATGAACCCGCCCGTAATTTTTGTTCCCAACTTTAAATTCTTTAACATTTTTATTCCCTCCTTTAATTAGAGTCTGTTTATAAACTCCTTTTGCCGTCATGCCGGACATGATCCGGCATCCAGAAGGCCTTGAAAAAACTGGATTCCGGCTTTCGCCGGAATGACAACCTTTTGGAAAACAGTTAGTTTATGGACAGACTCTAATTATTTATATTTTGCAAAACTTTTTGCGTTCACAGCCAAATCAATAGAATTGGTTGCTGCCCACTGGTTCCAGTTCTACGCCGCCTTATCCAAAACCGCCATCTCTTCGCCACCCAGCACCTTGTCGATGTCGAGCAGGATCTTGACCCCTCCGTTCATCTTGGCCATCCCCAGGATATAGTCCGTATCCAGCCTCGCCCCAAACGTCGGCGTCTCCTCGATATCTGCCGCCTTAATGTTTAAAACCTCGGAGACCGAATCGACCACGATCCCTATCAACACCGATCCCGACCGGCCTCTCGTCTCCACCACGATGATGCACGTCCTCTCCGTATAGGACATCTCCTCCATCCCAAACTTAAGCCTGAGGTCCACCACGGGAATCACTTTCCCCCGAAGGTTAATAATCCCCTTAACAAAAGGGGGGGTCCGCGGAACCGTCGTGACCGGCATCATCCCGATAATCTCCTTGATCTTCCGAATCCCGATCCCGTATTCCTCTCCCGCCAGGGAGAAGGTCAGATATTTCCCTTCGCGGTCTCCCATCACCTTGACTGCTTGATCCATCTTTCCCGCAAGTTCTGTCATCTCTGTTTCACCCCCTTTGATTTATGAAAATCGCATACCGCATCCATCCTTCGTCCCGCTTTGAGCGACTACGGAGGACAGATAGAGCATAGTACAAAATAAACCTCTATTTTGATCGTTTGAAGGCACTTTTTGCTTCTTTGATGCGTTTAAGGATCTCATCCATATCAAATCTCTACGAATCTCCGATCTTAAACCCGGGCAGATCCCCGTCCAAAGCCGGTTTGTAAATCGTAGAATCACTCAATTTCAAAAATTCACCCAGCTCCTTTGCCGTCACAATGTTTGCTATGAATGAACCTCTTCTCCTAAAACTCCGTACTCTTCTTTTCGGATTATTGGAGTAAATACTTTAATCAGGGCTATTTGGACAGGGAAAGGAGAATAGGCAAAAAGGAAGAGATATTGACTCCATTTTGTCTATTTGTTAATAAAAACATTATTGCGTTTGTGTTGATTCGGATATCTATGCTATATTTTAACTATGTATGACGATCAGATAAAAGCCATCGCCAGAAAATATGGCATCACTCTTGTCTACCTCTTTGGTTCAGAGGCAGAGAGGGGGAGGATCTATTTGGAAGGGGGAGGGGTCGCGCCCCGTCCTTTTTCCGATCTCGATGTCGCTGTTGCCTTTGAAAAGGCCCTCCCTGAACCGATGGAGACTTATGGCTACCTTTACAGGGAGATAGCAGAGATATTCGTGCCTTTTGATGTGGATCTTCTATTCATGCAGGAAGTCAATACACTCTTTCAGCATGAGATCATCAGGGGAATCAGGATTTATGCAAGAGATGAATTTGACGCAGACGAATTTGAAGAGGGAATCATGAAATGGAGTGAAGACCTCCTCTTTAAGAAAAAAATTCTCGACCGTGAGATCATGGAGGCTGTGGAAAATGGTTATATCGAATTTGAATACAGCCCGAATCCTTGAACTCGTAAGGTTTATTGAGACCTGTCTTCAGGAAATCAGACCCTTTTCGAAGATGCCGAGAGAAGAGTTTTTAGCGGATAGAAAGAACCCACCCTTTCTCGAGAGCTATCTGAGAAGGGCACTGGAGGCTCTCTTTGACATCGGGAGACATATTCTTGCAAAAACATCCGGGTTTAAGGAGATAGAATACAAGGCCATTGCAAAGCAGCTCGGAGAAAAAGAAATTATAACCAGGGAACTTTCAGACATTCTCTACGTAATGGCTGGATACAGAAATCGGATGGTTCATTTCTATAAAGAGGTGACGCCGGAAGAACTTTATTACATCGCCGTTAACCGTTTAGAAGACTTCGATCGATTTAACAGGGAAATTGTGGCCTTTATCAGGACCTACGAAGAGAAGACTAAGAACAAAAGATAGGGGCACATTCCTACCTGTCCCCAATCCCTTCTTCTCATTCCCTGTGGGCAATGTAATCCCTGGCTTCAAAGCAAAGCTGAACCCTTCTATTTCATAGAAACGCCACTTCAATCCAAAAGAGAAATCTGAGAGACCTCTCTCTGCTTGTTCCCCGTCCCTCTTCTCTCGTTTTACTGTTTCAATTTTATTTTTAACCCGCCCAGCACACCCAACTGCCTTTTAGACCTTTTTTATGAAACGAGTCCCTAAACAAGTGTAATTATTTGGGGAGAAAGTGAAAAAGTACTCGAAATGC
>JASEHH010000084.1 GCA_030017685.1 Thermodesulfobacteriota bacterium
CCCCCTAAATACCGACAACTTATACTAACTGGAGTCAAGTAGATATGCCTAAAAACTTATTTGAGCAAAAATTCACAGGTTGTATATAATATTTATATAGCTCGGTCAAGCCTTTTTAGAACCAGATAAAAAAAACTTGTTAACTTACTATTTTTATAGTATATAGCCAGCAAAAAGAGAAAGGAGGAAATTTAATGGAAATCGAAGGCTACCTATTTCCTGATGATCTCTACTATCACAAAGAACATTTCTGGGCGAAGGTGGAAGGAGACAAGGTGACAGTGGGCACGACTGACTTTGCCCAGAAATTGGCAGGCGATATCGTGTTCGTGGAACTTCCCTCCATCGGCAAGACAGTGGAGCAGGGGAAGCCCTGTGGTTCGCTTGAATCCGGGAAATGGGTCGGAAGGGTCTATGCTCCTGTTTCGGGAAAGGTGGAGTCCTCCAATGAGGAACTGGAAGATTCACCCGAACTGATTAATGAGAGCCCTTATCAAAAAGGATGGATGTTTAAAATGAGTCCGTCCAATCTTCAGGAAGACCTCAAGAACTTAATGAAGGTGGATGCATTAAGAGATTTCATCAAGTCGGAAGTCGAGCGGGTAAAGAAGACAAAGGAATAGAAACGTTTTTAAGAGAAATTGACATTGAATTGTATTATAATTTTAGAGGGGCTGAATCAAAGAATCGACAGAGGTTTCAGCCCCTCTAAATCTTTATATGGATCTCTCCAAATTCTCCCCCAAACAGTTACTGGAAATCGATGCCTGCACCCGCTGCGGTGAGTGTCTCCGTTTCTGCCCGATTTACTCCCAGAAGGGCGAAGAGGGGATCAACCCGAGGGGGAAAATCCAGGCGATAAAAAAATTCATCAGGGCACAGTACGGCCTGTTGGCAAAGCTGTTTGGGCCGAGGAAATTGAGCGAGGAGGATTTAAAGAAGTTCTCCGAAATGGTCTATCGGTGCACCCTGTGCGGAGAGTGCGGTTTGCAGTGCCCGGTTTCAATCGATTCAAGAAGCCTCTGGCTTGGCCTTAAAGAGGTTCTGGTCGATCTGGGCCATTATCCTCAGGAACTCGAATCGATGAAGCGGAATGTCCTGAAAGACCATAACATCTCCAGACAGGATAATGCCCAGAGGATGGACTGGCTTGAATCCATAGCAGGTCTCCCGGACCACAGGTATCATAAGGAGAGGGCAGAGGTCGTTTATTTTATTGGATGCGTAGCTGCCTATTTTCCGATGGCTCATAAGATCCCCCAGAGCTTTGTCAGGATTCTCGAGCGCACCGGAGTTGATTTCACCCTTCTGGGAGGAGAAGAGTGGTGTTGCGGGTTTCCTCTCATCGGCGCAGGGTTCAGGAAGGAGGCTCAGGAACTGATCCGGCACAATATCGAAGGGGTGAAAGCAAAGGGAGCCCGTTCAATCATCTTCTCCTGTCCCTCCTGTTACCATACCTGGCATGAAGATTATCACACCGATTTAAAGCTCTTCGATTCAACACAATTCATTTTAAATCTGATCCGGGAAGGAAAGATCCAGTTTGAAGAGAAGAAGATCAGGGTCACTTACCACGATCCATGCGATCTAGGCAGGGCAAGCGGCATCTACGAAGCTCCGAGAGCGATTCTGCGGTCCATGCCAGGGGTGGAGTTTATAGAGCTGGCAAACCATGGGGAGCGTTGCAAGTGCTGCGGCGGGGGCGGCCTTCTCGAAATGATCGATCCGGAGCTTTCAGCCGCTCTTGCAAGGGAGAAGATTAAAGAGATTCAGGCAACCGGAGCGGAGCTGGTCATCACCTCCTGCCAGCAGTGTGTTCGAACGATTCTGTCCACTGCCCGAAGGATGAAAATTCCCTTAAAGACATCGTATATCACTGAGCTTGTTCTGAAGCATATGCGATAGGGAATCAAGAAGATAAAAGAATCCATATGGATAAGCACCTCATCTTTTATGCCATGTTCATCCCTGCCATGCACCTCTTCTTTCTGGGGATGTGGTTTCGGTTAAGCCTCTATCTCCGCGGCACTTTGGAAGGCGCAGAGGATGTGACCCGGTGGGGAAAGTTAAGAATCCTATTGAGCAGAGGCTGGAGGGGTTTCTGGAAGAGGCCTGACTGGTATATCCGGATTCTGGTCATGGATGTCATCTTTCACAGGAAACTCTTCGGCCAATCCTTCTATCGCTGGCTTGCCCACACCTTGCTCGTATTCGGTTTTGTTGCCACTTTTATTGTTGACATGATCAAGGGATTTACAACAGGCTATCTCGTGGAGTGGAGCCATTCCGTGCCGTTCTTCTCCTTTGCCCATGTCTTTAAGACAGGTGGGATTCGCCCCTTTCTCGACTTTTTCCTCGAATTCTTCAGCTTTCTTATCCTGGTGGGTTGCGTTTTAGCCATTATCCGGAGGTTCTTCATCAGGCCGGATCAATTGAAGACGGAGGAGGAAGATATCGTGACCCTATTGTTCATCCTCTATCTGGTATTGTCCGGATTCTTCATAGAGGGATATCGAATCGCCCATCCCGAAGTTGTAGCAAGTCGGGTCTATATGGCCGATTTCACACCTCCGAGCGCTAACAACTGGGTCTCATTCTTCGGGTATTTTTTAGCACTTTTCCTGAAGGATATTACGATCAACCCTCACTTTCTCTGGTATGCTCATGTCATTCCATGCCTCGTCTGGTTTGTTTATATCCCCCATTCCAAACTCCTCCACATCTTCACCTCTTCGGTCACTGTGATCGCAGACAGGGCGAAACAGAAGCCGCATGCAAAAGACCAATAACAGATATTACGGATTACATTTAACCCATTGAAATATTGAAGGAAAAAACTGATGCTTGACAAAAAAATACAATGATGGTAAAGAATGTAAAAAATATCACAAGCTTTTGAAAATCTCCCTATTTCTCATTATTATGGGATGTAGGGATAAAAAGGAGGGATTTTATGACAATCAGCAAATGGATGACCGCAGGCACAGTTCTTAAGATGATGGCCATGCAAAACCCCGATAAAACAGGAGCAGCAGATAAATTCCGAAAAATGACCTTTAAGGAGTGGAATGAGCGAAGTTGCCGATTGGCCAATGTCTTGAACAAACTTGGGGTGAAGAAAGGAGACCGCTTCGCCATTTTAGCTTACAACTGTGTGGAGTGGCTGGAGTTTTATGCAGGCTCCGCAAAGGGAGGGCAGGTGACTGTTCCGGTCATGTTCCGGCTTGCGCCTCCTGAAATTGAATATGTGGTAAACCACTCCGACTGCAAAGCCTTTTTTGTGGCAAAGGATTTTGTTCCGGTGGTCAATGGACTACGAAGCAAGCTTCCCAACATACCGCCGGAGAATTATATCTACTTTGGAGACGGTCAGACGCCGGATGGCTATCAGTCCTATGAATCTCTCCTATCAAAAGCTTCTCCTGAGGAGCCGGATGTGATGGTAGACGCAGAGGATATGTGGAATATAATGTATACCTCTGGCACGACCGGGAAACCAAAAGGCGTGGTTAGAACCCATGAAAACAATCTATCCCAGTATATCTTAAACGGAATCAATATGGGCTTGAAGCCGGATGATTGCGTGATGCTCGTCATGCCCATGTGCCATATCAATTCGATCTACTATTCCTTCACCTATACCTATGTCAGCGCAAGGGTATATGTTTACAATATGATCAGTTTCGACCCGGTCGATCTATTGAAGACCATCGAAAAGGAGAAGATCACCTTCACCTCCCTCGTTCCTACCCATTATATTATGATGCTCTCACTTCCCGATGAGGTGAAGAATAGCGTTGATGTCAGTTCGATCCGTCAGCTTCTTATTTCTTCCGCACCGGCCCGAAAAGACACGAAGATGGCCATTATGGACTATTTTAAAAATGCGGAGCTCTGGGAAGCTTATGGTTCAACGGAGGCCGGGCTGGTGACGCTGCTCAGACCCGAGGAACAGTTTAAAAAGTTGGGTTCCATCGGAAGGGAGATCTGGGGGACAGACCGGATTAAGATTCTGGATGAGAACGGGAAGGAAGTTGAGAAAGGTCAGGTGGGCGAACTCTATTCGAGGACTCCCCATGTTTTTAAAGAATACTGGAAGGATCCCGAAAAGACGAAGTCGGTATTCCAGGGTGAATGGTTCACCGCCGGAGATATGGCCTGCCAGGATGAGGATGGTTATTTTACCCTGGTTGATCGAAAGGCAAATATGATCATTACCGGCGGAGAAAATGTTTTTCCTTCAGAAGTGGAGAATTTGTTGGGTTCCCATCCTGCCGTTAAATATGTGGCTGTCATCGGGATTCCCCATGAAAAATGGGGCGAGGCGATTAAGGCGATTGTCACCGTCCATCAAGGGAAGACGGTTACGGAGAAAGAACTGGTTGACCACTGCAGGGGGAAGATTGCAGGATATAAGATACCCAAGTCAGTCGATTTCATCAAGGACGAAGAGATGCCCATGACCCCGACCGGAAAGATTCTCCACCGGATTTTGAGGGAGAAATACGGGAAATGGAGTGATATGAAGTAAAACCCGGTTCGGTAAGAACGTCAGGCCCAAGAGAATTTCCCTTGGGCCTTTTTATTAACTGTGGTTCGGACAGTAAGACTATAGACCTCACGCCGCGCAAGCGCTGGCGCTGCGGGCAGACGTTAGACTGAAGAGTAGAAATAGCCAGAGATGACATAAAGATAAAGAACTGGCACCTGCGGCAGGAACAGTGGAACTGGCACTCTGGGTATATACGAATGGTATATACGAAAAAATTTAAAAAGAGTGAAATATGATGAATTCGTAAAAAGTCGTCATTCCCGTGAAAACGGGAATCCAGGGAATTCTAACTATCTAAAAATACTGGATTCCTGCTGAAGTTTATCCCGATGAAAATCGGGGCAGGAATGACTGATAATGGGCTTTTCAGACTTTTTACGAAACCATCATATATTAGAGGAGTCTGATGTCTAACGTCTGAAGTCAAGTGTCTGAATCGCAATTTTATTAAGTTTCCTCTTGAAAAATACCGGACGATAGGCTATGTTTCTGAAATCCAAGGGTTCCAAAACCCTTGGCTTCATTTTGTGAGGGTTTGTAACATATGCTGAGAAACCTGAAGTGGAGATTGATCGTTTATGGTGCGGTGACTGTTTTTGCCGTCCTCCTCTTTTTGCCCACATTGACCCCCGAGTTGCCGGCCTGGTTCTATAAAATCATCCCAACGGAAAAGGTCCACCTCGGCCTCGACCTGCAGGGCGGGATGCATCTCATCCTTGAGGTCGAGGCGGATAAGGCGATCGAAAGTTATGTGGAGAGGGTAAAGAATAATCTGAGGGATGATCTGCGGGACAAGGCAGTCCCCGTCGGAAAACTGGAGAGGGAGAAGAGCAATCAGATCGTTCTTGAGGTTTCGGGCGATAAGGGTAAATGGGAGAAGATCCTGAGCCAGCGTTATGCTGTCATGCAGGAGCTTTCCTCCACCGCCCTTGATAAAGGGATATGGAGGGTCGTACTTGTCCTGGACAGCCGGCAGGCCGAACAAGTCAGAAAGAGCGCCATTGATCAGGCGCTGGAGACCATCCGAAACCGGATCGATCAGTTCGGTGTGGCCGAACCGGAGATCACCCTTCAAGGAACGGATCGTATTTTAATTCAGTTGCCGGGGATCAAAGATCCGCAAAGGGCAATAGACCTCATCGGCCGGACCGCCCTGTTAGAATTTAAACTGGTGGACGAAGAGGGCAACCTCGATGAGGCATTGAAAGGAAATGCTCCGGAAGGGAGCCGCCTTCTCTTTCAGAGACAGGTCGATCCGAAGACAGGAGGGGTGAAGAAGATACCCTTTCTTTTGAAAGAGAAGACCCTGATGACCGGTGAGGTGTTAAAAGATGCCCGGGTCACCATCGATACCCAGTTCAATGAACCCTATGTGGCGCTGGAATTTGATGATATCGGGGCGAAGCTCTTCGAGCAGATCACCGGAGCCAATGTGAAGAAGAGATTGGCCATCATCCTGGATGACCATGTCTATTCCGCACCGGTCATTCAGGAAAAGATCGCCGGAGGAAGGGCGCAGATCACCGGCCGTTTCGATATGAAGGAGGCGGGTGATCTTGCCATCGTTCTCAGGGCCGGCGCCTTGCCCGCGCCGGTGAAGATCCTCGAGCAGAGAAGCGTGGGACCATCGCTCGGTCAGGACTCCATTCGAAAAGGGATCATTTCCACATTGATCAGCGCGGCCCTGGTGGCATTGTTTATGATCTTCTATTATCGGGTCTCAGGAGCTATTGCCGATATTGCCCTCATCCTGAATATCATCTTCGTGATGGGAACGCTCGCCATTTTCAGGGCCACGCTCACCCTTCCGGGGATTGCAGGCCTCGTCCTTTCGATCGGAATGGCGGTGGATGCGAACATATTGATCCACGAGCGGATCAAGGAAGAGTTGAGATGGGGAAAGACGGTCCGGGCTGCCGTCGATGAGGGTTATCGGAGGGCCTTCATCACCATTCTGGACTCGAATGTGACCACTTTAATTGCGGCCCTCTTTCTCTATCAATTCGGCACAGGTCCGGTGAGGGGATTTGCGGTCACCCTGTCCATCGGAATTCTTGCAAATATTTTTACAGCGGTCTATGTGACCCGGTGGGCCTTCGATTTCCTCACCCTGAAGATAAAGGTCAAAAAGTTGAGCATTTAACCCGCTGTGCTTTTTCTGGGCAAAGGGGGCAGAAGGTATTCTGAGCTAAAGCTATGGAACTTATTCGTCCGGGCACAAAGTTCGACTTTATAGGAAAAAAGAAATTTACAATCTGGGTATCAACGATCGCCATTCTCCTCAGCCTGGGGTCTGTCTTTCTTCACAATGGGTTGAAATATGGGGTTGACTTTGCTGGAGGCATTCTGATTCAGATCAAATTTTCTCGGGCGGTGGATATCTCCGAGGTTCGCAACGCCATGGAAGCGATGGGTTCGAAGGACGCCATGGTTCAGAAATTCGGAGGGGAGAATGAATTTCTGATCCGGGTGGAAAAGAGCGCGGAGGATCTGGAAGGGATGTCGAAGAAGATCCAGGCCTCCCTTCAGGAGCGCTTCAAGGACAAGACCCTGGAGATCCGGAGGGTGGAGGTAGTCGGTCCCAAAGTGGGGAAGGATTTGAAGACGAAAGCCATCTGGGCAGTGGGACTCTCCTTTGCGGCCATATTGGTCTTTGTGGCATGGCGATTTAAACAGGTCTCTTTCGGACTCGGAGGGATTGCGGCGCTGGTCCACGACATCATCATCACTTACGGCGCCATATCGATCGCCAATCTCGAATACTCCCTGTCTCTGATGGCGGTCATTCTAACGATCATCGGATTCTCCATCAATGACACCATTGTCATCTTCGACCGGGTTCGGGAGAATATCAAGAAGATGAGGAAGGAGAACCTTGAGACCGTCTTCAATACAAGCATCAACGAAACCCTTGGGCGAACGATCCTTACCTCGGGAACGGTCATGACGGTTGTGCTCATTCTCTTCTTCTTCGGAGGCCCGGTCATCCACGATTTTGCCTTTGCACTGATCGTGGGGCTCATTTCCGGAACCTATTCAACGATCTATGTGGCAAGCCCTGTCGTCCTACTCTGGAATAAACATTTCACACGGAAAAAGAAACGCTGATAGACGGGTGGATGGCGGCAGCGAGTCCTTGACAGAAGACAAAGCAATATCTTATGTTTTTATATTAAGGTGATTCTATGAAGACTTATCAGGCTAAAAAAGAAGAAGTGGAGCATCAGTGGTATCTCGTGGATGCTGAAGGAAAGGTCCTGGGAAGATTAGCCACTGAACTGGCAAAGATATTAAGGGGCAAGAATAAACCGATTTATACCCCCCATGTGGACACAGGCGATTTCGTCATTGTCGTCAATGCCGGGAAAGTGGCCCTGACCGGAAAGAAGATGAAAGATAAGATTTACTATCATCATACAGGCTATCCGGGCGGAATTCGAGAGATGACTGCTGAAAAATTGCTGGCCAAAAAGCCCACCGAGATGATCCGGATCGCCGTAAAGGGGATGTTGCCAAAAAACAGTCTGGGCCGGCAGATGATCCAGAAATTGAAGATCTATGCCGGGGCCAAACATCCCCACGAAGCCCAGAAACCCGTTCCGCTTCAGTTACAATAAGAAGTGCGAATGGGCCAAATGGGGACGAATGAACCGAATTTTTTTCGCTAAATTTGCTATCATTCGCATAATTCGTATATTTCGTATATAAGGAGAAAACAGTGCCAGAACCGATTTATGCAACAGGAAAGAGAAAGACCTCCATTGCCAGGATATGGTTGGAACCGGGCGAGGGGAAGTTTGTGGTTAATGAAAGGGCCCTGAAAGAATATTTCGGGCGGGAGACCTGCGAGATGATCATCATGCAGCCCTTTGATCTGACAGGGACCCGGAATCAGTTCAATGTGAAAGCCAATGTCCATGGAGGAGGGATCGCGGGTCAATCCGAGGCTGTCCGCCATGGAATATCAAAAGCCCTGCTTCAGGTCAATGCGGAGTTCAAGGATGCCCTGAAAAAGGGAGGCCTTTTGACAAGGGATTCAAGGATCAAAGAGCGTAAGAAATACGGATTAAGAGGAGCCCGGCGAAGACCCCAATACTCCAAACGATAATTTTATAACCCCATGGATTTAAATTAAAAGGGAGGTCATCGCACTTCCCTTTTTTTATTAAATCAATGTAGCGCCCCCATTTATTGCCTGCCTGCGGTAGGCAGGAGGGCGAATAATCTCAGCACTACCTACCTGCCAATAGGCAGAAATGCCGGCGAAGTTTTTTATTCCATTCCAGATTTAGCCCCCGTCATATTCATTTCTCCTCCAGCCCAACATGGTTGTCATTTTAATGTTAACCGGAGCAATGATCAGAAATTCTTGACTTCCTGTATAAAATTTCATATCTTTTTCCCCATGGCAGAGGTGAATATCAGCAATGATTTATACGGAAGGATAGCGGTTTCCTTTCCTTACGATCCCTCCATCATTACAAAGATTAAGGCCATTGAGGGCCGTAGGTGGCCCCCTGTTGAAAAAAATTGGACTTTTTCAAATAGGTTAAAAAAGAACCGTTTATTATTACAAAAGAAGGTAAACCTGTGGCGGCTTTGGTAAGCATAACCAATGCTGATATTGAAACCGTTTCTTTGAGCACTCATCCAAGGTTTATTGCGCTTATCGAGCGGTCACGAGCAAGGCAAAAAGCCGAGGGGGGAATTTCCACGGAAGAAATGCGTCGGCGGCTTGAAAAACCAAAACGTTCGGCACACGTCCGATAACAGAGCACAAACGGTCAACTACCAAATCCTTCAACTTCGTTTGTGCTCAGCCGTTATCGTACATATGACAATTTTTATAGATTTAGGGACCCTGTATGAAATTTAGTGAGCTTGTTCGATTGTTGGAACAGAATGGGTTTAGAATGATAAAGGAAAAGGGCTCTGTCCGATATTATGGCAAGCCAGGTTGGAACAATCTGATTAGAGTTGATTACCATGGTCCAAAAGAAGTTCCGAAAGGCACTTGTCATGCAATTTTGAAGGGTGCAGGGATCAAGAAATAAAAAGGATGGAGGTGTAAAGATGATAGATTTAGAATATTCATTGACGATTGAGGCAACCAAGGAACCTGATTTTTTTGGATTCTATTCCCCTGACTTGCCAGGTTTTTCAGGCATCGGGCATTCCGTTGAGGATTGCCTTTATAAAGCGAAATGGGGGATGATTGAACATGTAAATCTATTAAGAGAACAGGGGTTGCCTATTCCACCCAAAAATGTAAATCCCAAAATTATTATCCAAAACGAGGAGTCATTAAAAGCCGCTTGAATATTGGTCATACGTCCGCTAACACCGGCCAAGAGGCCGGACATCCAAATACTTCGCACTTCTTTTGGCCTGCAACCGTTATCTGCTCAGTGGAGGGAGGAAAAAAGAGAAAGAAAGGAAAAGATTGACCCAGAAAATAACATCCTTCATCCCATAAATTTAGTTTCCCCTCTGCCTGCGGCAGGCAGGTAAGCTCCCAAGAGGAAGAGCACCCACTAACCTCTCCAATTTTTCAGAGCTCTCATGATGACCCCTTGACAATATACAAAGATTGTATGTATATTGTTATTGACAGGAGGGAAGACGATGAAGTCCAGTACGGTCAATATCTCTTTCAACGATGAACTTCTGAAGAAGATCGATCAGGTGGCGCGGGAAGAATCCCGGTCGCGTTCCGAACTCATTCGGGAGGCGGCGCGAGGCTACATTGAGCGAAGGCATCGTTGGAGGCAGATATTTCATTCGGGTAAGATGAAAGTTGCCGGGCAAGGGATTGTGGAATCCGATGTCGAATCTGAAATTGCAGCCTACCGCAGAGAGAAGAAGGGATAGTGCTCAGAGTCGTTTTGGATACGAATGTTCTGATCTCGGCCATTTTTTTCGGGGGCAGACCCAGACAGATTCTGGAGAAAACCATCCGCCGGGAAATTCAACTGTGCCTATCAGAGCCAATTCTGGAAGAACTCAAAGGGGTATTGCGAAGGCCAAAGTTTGACTATTCTCCTGAGGCGGTCCAGGTCATCCTCACGGAACTGATCAACATTTCAGATTTTGTGAATCCTTCGAGGACTCTCCATGTTGTTTCGGAAGATGCCGAGGACGATAGAATCCTGGAATGCGCTGTGGAAGCTGGAGCGAATTACATTATTACCGGAGATATTCATCTGTTGAAGTTAGGTGGATATCGGGATATAAAGATTCTCAATGCAGTTGCTTTTTTAGCGGAAATCTCTTCAGGAAGATAAGAAAGGAAGAAGGATGAAAACAAAAGTAGCCATTATTGGAGCGACAGGTTATACGGGAGTGGAGCTTCTTCGTCTTCTTCTCCATCACCCTGAGGTGGAGGTGACCGCGCTGACCTCTCAAAAATTTGCCGGGGTTCAGATTGGCCAGGTTTTTCCATCCCTGATGAAACTTCTCCAGTTGAAATGTGAAGAACTATCTGTAGAAGAGATTTCAAAGAAAACAGATTTTGTCTTTACGGCGGTTCCCCATAAGACCGCAATGGAGACGGTTCCGCTATTTTACCGGATGGGCAAGAGAGTGGTCGATTTGAGCGCCGATTTTAGGTTGAAAGACCCTGCGATTTATGAACACTGGTACCAGAAGCATACGGCTCCGGACCTACTTGGCGATTCGGTCTATGGACTCCCGGAACTCCATCGGGATAAGATCCGAAGCGCAAAGATTGTCGGGAATCCGGGTTGCTATCCGACGGGCGCCTTGATCGGTTTAATCCCTCTGATCAAGAAAGGGCTTATCTCTCCTGAGGGCATTGTCGTCGATTCCAAATCGGGTGTCAGCGGCGCAGGCCGGGATGTGGTTCTGGAATCGCTCTTCTGCGAGGTGAACGAGGGAGTCAAGGCTTACAAGATCTTTGCGCACCGGCACACCCCGGAGATTGAGCAGGAGTTGAGCCTTCTGGCTCAGAAAAAGATTGCAGTCACCTTCGTTCCCCATCTCATTCCGATGGACCGGGGAATTCTGACAACCCTCTATGTCCAACTGACAAAGAAGATGAAGACCGAAGAGCTCTTAAGTGCTTTTCAGGAATCTTATGAAGGGGAACCCTTTGTCCGGATTTATCCGAAAGGGAAACTCCCCAACACCAAAGATGTCAGAGGCTCCAATTTCTGCGATATCGGTGCGGTGGTGAGTGAGGCCGATGGCCGGACCGTTGTGGTCACAGCCATTGACAATCTGGTGAAGGGGGCTTCCGGTGAAGCCATCCAGAATATGAATATCATGCTGGGTTACCCTGAAACCATGGGCCTCGATGTGGTGCCGCTCTTTCCCTGAAAGGGCATGCGGCATAGGGCAAAGGGCATAGCGCATAGCGTAATTCCAACTCATAATTCATAACTCTTAACTCTAAACTCCTCTCATTTACAACCCTGTCAGATTCTGTTAAATTATCTTCTCAAATGGCCACCAAACCTTTAACTCCGATGATCAATCAGTATCTCCGGATCAAGAGCCAATACCCGGATTCGATTCTCTTTTTTCGCATGGGCGACTTTTATGAGATGTTCTTCGAGGATGCCCAGGTGGCTTCGAAGGAGCTGGATATTGCCTTGACCTCAAGGGATAAGGGCCGGAAGGATAGCATTCCGCTCTGTGGGGTTCCCCACTTCACAGCCGAAACTTATATTTCCAGACTTCTCCAGAAGGGGTATAAGGTTGCGCTCTGCGACCAGGTGGAAGACCCGAAACTGGCCAAAGGGATTGTGAAGCGGGAGGTAGTCAGAGTTTTCACGCCGGGTCTCACAATGGACGCCATCCACCTGGGCACCGGCGAGAATAATTACTTAATGGGTTTCTGTGCGGAAGGGGAAGTCTTTGGTCTTGCCTTTCTCGAAATCTCCACCGGCGAATTGAAAGCCTGTCAGGTTTCCGGATTTGAACCCTTCCTGAACGAAGCCCACAGGAATGAACCGAAAGAGATTCTTTCCCTCCATCGTTTTCAGGAACATCCCTGCTTTGCGGGTTTTAAAAAGAGTTTTGAGAATGATCTGATCAATTTCCTGGAGGATTCGAAATTCGATTCTTTCCATCCCCTCAATGAAGCCCGCGGAGATTCGATTCCCCGTGAATTTCCTCTGGCGGCCATCGCTACGGAGATGGTTCTGCTTTATGCGGAAGAGAATCAGAAGAGGCCGCTTTCCCATATCCGGTCCATCACCTTCTATCAGGTTCAGGACTTCATGGTCATCGACGAAGTGACGAAGAGAAACCTGGAGATGACCCAGACCCTTTTCGACCAGAGCAAGAAGGGCTCTCTCTTCTGGGTGCTCGATGAGACGATGACTGCCATGGGAAGCAGGAAATTGAAACAGTGGTTGAATTATCCCCTGATGGATATCGTGGAGATCGAGCGCCGTCTGGAGGGTGTTTCCGAATTGAAGGAGAAGAAGATCGAAAGAAAACGGGTGAGGGAGCCTTTAAAAGGGGTTCAGGATATTGAGAGACTCGCCTCCCGGATCTTCCTCGGGCATGCCAATGCCAGGGACCTCGTCGGGTTAAAAAATTCCCTCGGACACCTGCCCGACCTGAAAATTCTTCTCCAGGCCTTTACCTCCTCCCTGATTAAGGGTGTTGCCCAGGAGATAGATGGTTTCGAAAGCCTTTTTCAACTTCTTGAATCCGCGATCGTTGAGAATCCTCCCCTTGCGTTAAGAGAAGGAGGCATCATCAAATCCCACTTCAACAAAGAACTGGATGACTTGAGGGAGATCGGCCGGGAAGGGAAGAAGTGGATTATTCAACTGGAGGCCGAGGAGAGGAAGAGGACCAGGATCTCCTCCTTAAAGATTCGCTACAATCAGGTCTTCGGATATTACATTGAAGTGACCAAGAGCAATCTCCACTTCGTCCCTGACCACTACATCAGAAGACAGACGCTGGTCAATGCCGAACGGTTCATCACGCCGGAACTGAAGGAGTTCGAAACCAAGGTGTTAGACGCAGAGGAGACGATCTGCCAACTCGAATACAGGCTCTTTGAGGAGATACAGAAGAAGGTTTCTGAGGAGACCCCGGGCCTCCAGAAGACAGCCTCCGCGGTTGCAGTGATCGATGTCTTATGTTCCATGGCCGAAGTGGCTGACCGGAACGATTATTGCCGGCCCCTGATAGACGAAGGCGAAGAGATTCTGATTCAGGATGGCAGACACCCGGTTCTCGAGCGGATGTCCCTTCCCGAGAGATTTGTTCCCAATGATACCATCCTCGATCATCAAGAAAACCAGATCCTCATCATCACCGGGCCCAATATGGCGGGCAAATCGACCTACTTGAGGCAGGTGGCGATCATCATCCTGATGGCGCAGATGGGGAGCTTCGTCCCCGCAAGCGAAGCCCGGATCGGGTTGGTGGATCGAATCTTCACCCGCATCGGCGCTCTGGACAATATCATGCGGGGCCAGAGCACCTTTATGGTGGAGATGATGGAGACCGCACGCATCCTCCAGCAGGCCACCTCAAGAAGTTTCGTCGTTCTCGATGAGGTCGGGAGGGGGACGAGCACTTTTGACGGATTGAGTATTGCCTGGGCTGTGGTCGAGCATCTCCATGATCACCCCCTTCTCAGGCCGAGGACCCTCTTTGCGACACACTACCACGAATTGACGGAATTGGCCCTGACCAAAGAGAGGGTGAAGAATTACAATGTGGCGGTGAAGGAATGGGGAGGGGAGATCATCTTTCTCAGGAAGGTCGTGGAAGGAGGAACCAACCGTAGTTATGGGATTCAGGTGGCCCGGCTGGCAGGCCTTCCCGCAAAGGTGATTGACCGGGCAAAGGAGATTCTTTCCAATCTTGAGAGGGGGGAGTTTGATTCAATGGGCCTGCCCAAAATTGCTAAGTCGAAGGTTGCAACTTCAAAGCCCAAGATCCCGATTCAGCCGTCTCTTTTTTCTCAGCCTGATCCCATCCGATCGGAATTGAAAAAGATCGATCCTGATCAGATGACTCCGATCGAGGCGCTAAAGATTTTAAGTGAGTTAAAGAAAAAAGCGGAGAAGGAAGAATAGAAAACGAAAATTCGAAGCACGAAACTCGAATTTCGAAACAGATTCAGAGGAATCCAGATTTGTAACGCTTTAGCTCTTTGAAAAAGTCTCCACTTTCGTCATTCCCGTGAAAACGGGAATCCAGAATCTAAAGCCACTGGATTCCCGCTGGAGTTTATCCCGTACTTTGTTACGGGAAGGAATGACAAGCTTATTGGGTTAAATTACAAAACAATTTTCAAAGTGGTAGATTGATACAATTTTTTAAACTTTAGTCACTTTAGATCACTTTAGAACATGAGGCAATTGAAGAATTCGGTTTAAGGGCGATGGATTGGCGTTTCCAGGGCA
>JASEHH010000085.1 GCA_030017685.1 Thermodesulfobacteriota bacterium
AAAGTGTCACCCAATTTTACCCCCCTTTTTGGCTCATGAATAGGTAGCCTGTACAGGCCCCTCGTTAGGGGGGCGAGAGTCCCGCCGAACGATTAAGCAAGGTGTAATTTCTTAAAATCCTATACTTGCTAATCGATTTTTGAATTACCGATGCCTGGCACCAATTCGATTTTTCTTAAATCAGCGGGGGCTGCGAGCCTTCCCCTGGAGTGATTTGATTATCAAATGTCAAGAGTATCTCTCCATTTGGAGGCGATTTCATTTTTTGGTGAAGTGCTTTTCAAAGAGTCTTTTGGTCTCTAAGAAGCCTTCTTCGCTTAGCCCTACGGATTTTGCCTTGCCTACTGGATTGGATATGTATCCTTTATCGTGAAGCCTATTCATGGTGTCCCAGTCAAATCCTTTCCATGCCCTGGCACCCAATCCCTCATGCCTCTCGTGTGTAACCAGATAAAGAAGGGCCAAAGTATATTCATCTATTTTTTCTGTGTCGTAGTCCATTTATTCTCCTTATTCTACGGCGAACTTATTTTCTAAACTTATTCATCGAATGGTCACATTTTATATTCAAAGAGAAAGGTGTGTCAATGAATTTTTTGTTGAAAATCATTGAAATCAATAGGTAAATTCTGTATAATGGAGACATTTTAACTGGATGCTGAAAAACGCCCATCTACTTCGTTCCCCTCATCCTTCGTCGTTGCGACGTACGTCCAAGTACGCCTCACTCCTCAGGATTTCGGGCGCCTCTTATCTGGGCATTTTTGAGTATCCTGAATAAAAAGACTTTTTCGGCAACCTGTTAATCCTTCATCCGGGTTATTATTTTTATAAGTTCTGTCAGGGAGCATCATTTAGAATGTGGAGAGTTTTTTTATTCGTCTTCTTTTTCCTCTTGGTTGCTTGCGGGCCGAAGCAGCGTGTCGTCTTTGAGAGGAGGATAGAGCCTCCTCAAGAGCGGCGAGAGGAGAGGCCTGGCGAAGAGAAGGTTGAGAGGGTAGCCAAGATCGAGAAGCGGGAAACCCGTGAGGTTCAGCGTGGGATTGCCTCCTGGTATGGGGGGGAGTTTCACGGAAGGTCGACTTCGAGCGGTGAGGTCTATGATATGTTTCAACTCACCTGCGCCCATAACTCCCTTCCTCTGGGAACCATGGTGATGGTGACCAATCTGGAGAATGGGAGGTCTGTGGAGTTGAAGGTGAACGATCGGGGCCCTTTTGTAAAGGAGAGGATCATTGATGTCTCTTATGCGGCCGCCCGGATCCTCGGCATTTGGGGAAAAGGGACGGCCTTTGTGAAGGTGGAATGGGCGGGCTCACCGCTCATCGAGCAGGTGCAACGGTTCAACCTCCAGGTTGGCTCTTTCAGTGATGAGATCAGGGCCCGGGATCTGGCTGAGCAGTTAAAGAAGAATTTTGAGAATGTTCATGTGGCTACGATAGAGACCCAGACACAGAAGTACCATCGGGTGAGAATCGGGCCGTTTGAAACGAGAGAGGCGGCCCTCCCCCTGGCAGAGAAGCTCTCGCAGATGGGTTTCAATGTCCTGGTGACGAATCGATAGTCTATTGCGGAGTGCGGATTTCGAAAAAAGTTCGGAGTGATGAGTTCGCCTGCCTGCCGGAAGGCAGGGAGTTCGGAGACCGGAACGATATGAGAATGAAGATAAAAGTTGAGAAGGAGAAATTTTTTCTCTATAATGGGTCAACAACCATGCCAATCCAAACATCGTCCCTTTGGAAACAGGAGAATATAAGGAACTCTGGATTCCTGCTTTCGCAGGAATGACAAAAATCTCCTTTTCAGACTTTTTACGAGATCATCAGGAATGACGAACTGCTTTTTTCCACCAAATTGATGAAGATTAAAACCTTTCTTTTTATCCCTCCTGTTCTCTTTCTCATCATCCTTGGAGTGAATCTCCTCTTTGTCAGTTACCGGCCTCCCCAGAGGGTGAACCAGTTGATCATGAGCTCCATCGGCGATGCCTCTTTTCTCAACCCCATCCTGGCTCAGGATTCCGCATCGAGCGAGATCAACTCCCTCGTCTACAACGGGCTGATCAAATATGATCGAAATCTTCAGAACTTTGTCGGAGTGCTGGCGGAGTCGTGGAAGGTCGAGGATGGCAAGGAGCCCAGAATCATCTTCTCTTTGCGGAAGGGGGTCCGCTGGCATGATGGAAAGGAGTTTACCGCTCACGATGTCAAGTTCACCTACGATAAGATCATGGATGAGAAGACCAATACGGTCCGCCGAAGTGACTACGAACTTGTAAAAGGGGCGGAGGTATTGGATCCTTATACTTTTCGAGTAACTTACAAACAACCCTTTTCTCCTGGATTGGGGACATGGAGCATGGGCATCATTCCGAAGCACCTCCTTGAGAAGGAGGACATCAACACGACCTCGTTTAACCGTAAACCCGTGGGGACGGGCCCTTTTCGCTTTGTGGAGTGGGTGACGGATGAAAAGATCGTGGTCGAAGCGAATCCGCAATATTTTGAGGGAAAACCCGGCCTCGACCGGATCATCTACCGGATTATTCCAGAAACTTCTCTTAGCGAAATGGAGCTCCTCACCAAGGGAGTTGATTATTATGGTGTCCTTCCCCACCAGTACCGTCGGATGAGCGAGGTTTCGTTTCTTAAAATCTATTCCCAGCCGGTTTTCAGTTATTCCTACCTTGGTTATAATCTCAACAATCCTCTTTTCCAGGACAAAAAGGTTCGCCAGGCTTTTTCCCATGCGATTAATCGTGAAGAGCTTGTCCAGTATGTCCTTTATGGATTTGGAGCCGTCATCAGCGGCCCCTTCCCCAGCCATCTCTGGTATTACAACCCGAATGTGAAACCGGTTCCCTACGATCTCCAGAAAGCCCGTCAGCTTCTATCCGAGGCGGGATGGAAGGACAGAGACGGAGATGGCATCCTCGACAAAGACGGAAAGCCTTTTCGCTTCAAGTTGATCACCAACAGCGGAAATGACATACGCCGGGATGTGGGTGTCCTGGTTCAACGTCAGCTTCGGGAACTGGGCGTGGATGTGACCTTCGAGACCTATGAGTGGAGCATCTTTCTTAAGAACTTCATCAATGCGAGGCATTTTGATGCCTGCATTCTCGGCTGGGGGCTCTCTCCGGACCCGGATGACTACATGATCTGGCATTCGAGCCAGATTGAGAAAGGCTTTAATTTCATCTCCTATCGTAATCCTGAAGCGGACCGCCTCTGGGAGGAGGGAAGAAAGGAATACGATGTCGAGAAAAGAAAGCAGATCTACTGGCGAATCCATGAATTGATCGCCGAGGATCAACCCTATACCTTTCTCTACATGCCCCTGGGCATCTCCGCCCTCCAGAGAAACTTTTTTCTGATGGAGAGGGATGAGAAGGGCAAGGAAGCACTTCAGGAGATCCGGCTGGAGAAGGCCGGCCTGATGTATGATCTGATCAAATGGACGGTTCCCAAGGGAATTGGTTTAGAGAGGTAAAGTTAGAAAATAAAAGTTTAAGGTTCAAAGGTAACGAGGCCCGTATCGTTTATAATTATAAAAGGATACGTCTTTCGTGTTTAATTCTTTAAAACGTGACCCTTACCGAATGACGAAACGGGCTTCGTAACCGTAACCGGGACCTAATGAATTGATAAATTTTCATTGTTTAGGGGTAACGGACCCGTCATAAAAAATTACATTTTGCATTGTTAATTTTGTAATTTGCATTGAGGCTTTGAGAATATTATGGCTCAATATCTCATTCGACGTCTCCTTTACACCTTCATCACCCTCGTCGGGATCAGCGTCATCTCCTGGATCATCATCACCCAGGCGCCCGGAAGCCCGATCGCCATCACTATGGATCCAAAGGTTTCACCCAAGATCGTCGAGCAGATGGAGAAGAATTACGACCTGGATAAGCCGATCTATCAGCAGTACTTCCTCTGGCTCAAGCGCCTCTTCACCGGGAATCTCTATTCCTTCAAGGATGGAAGGCCTGTTCTGGATAAGATCGGTGAAAGGATCTGGAATACGCTTCTGCTCAATCTCGTCTCCATCCTCATCATCTTCTCTCTGGCAATTCCCCTCGGCATCTTTTCAGCCCGACGGCAATATACCTTTCTTGACAACCTCGGAACTTTCGGAGCCTATCTCGGAATTTCCATTCCGGGATTCTGGCTCGCCTACCTTCTCATCCTCGGCACGGTCAAACTCTTCGGCTATCCTGTGCTCGGGATGAGGTCTTTCGTGACAGAGGATTTATCATCGCTGGAGATTGTGATGGACCGGCTCTGGCATCTCATGCTTCCCTCGATCATCTTGGCCATCGGAGGAATTGCCGCCCTTTCACGATATACCCGATCCAGCATGCTTGAGGTGATCCGTCAGGATTATGTTCGCACCGCCAAAGCCAAAGGGCTTCCGGAGGAGACGGTCTATTACAAACATGCTCTGAGAAATGCACTGCTTCCGATCGTCACCCTCTTCGGATTCCTCATCCCGGGGCTCATCGGCGGCTCCATCATCATGGAGACGGTCTTTGCCTGGCCGGGGATCGGGCGGCTCGCTTATCAGGCCGTACTGGCCAGGGACTATCCCGTGGTGATGACGATCAATACAATTTCAGCGGTCCTCGTCCTCATCGGAAATTTTATTGCTGATATGCTCTATGCGATCGTCGATCCGAGGATAAGGTATCAATAACGAAAATGAAATATCGAAGTAGGAAATACGAAATGGTTTAAACTCTAAACACTAAACTCTAAATTCTAAACAAATCCAAAACTCAAATGATTAAACTGTTTTGAGTTTTGTGGTTTGAACATTTGAATTTATTTAGAGTTTAGGGTTTCGAGTTTAGAGTTTAACTACTTTGTTTTGAATTGATCCCTTCGGGAAGCTTCGCCCGATATTCGAATTTCGGATTTTTGAATTAGCGTATGGAGTCTCAGACAAAAACCTTCTGGAAATATTTTAAACGAAACCGGCTGGCTGTGGGTGGCCTGTTGATGATCCTTCTCATCTTCCTGGTCGCCGGATCAGCTTCCTTGATCGCACCCTATGATCCGGGAAAAACGAATGTCTCCCTTAAATTGAAGCCGCCCTCCCCTCGACATTTTCTGGGGACGGACCAATTGGGAAGGGATGTCTTCAGCCGGATGCTCCACGGATCCCGAATCTCTCTGTCCGTGGGTTTTGTAGCGGTAGCCATCTCCATCTTCATCGGAATCCTGGTGGGAGCAGTGGCAGGATACTATGGCAGATGGGTCGACTCAATTCTCATGCGCTTCGTTGACATCATGCTCTGTTTCCCCACATTTTTTCTCATCCTGACGGTGGTCGCCCTTCTGGGTCCAAGTATTTTAAATATCATGTTGGTCATTGGCATCACCTCCTGGATGGGAACCTCCCGGTTTGTGCGCGCAGAGTTTCTCTCCCTGAGAGAGAGGGATTTTGTCCAGGCGGCACGGGCGCTCGGCATGAGGGATAGAAGGATCATCTTCAGACACATCTTGCCCAATGGCCTGGCGCCGGTCTTTGTAACCGCCACGCTCGATGTCGCCACAGCCATCCTTGTGGAAGCAGGGCTTAGTTTTTTGGGATTCGGGGTTCAACCGCCCGCTCCAAGCTGGGGAAACATTCTTACGGAAGGGAGGACCTATATCTTCGATGCCTGGTGGCTGACACTCTTTCCTGGATTTGCCATTCTGATTACGGTTCTCTCTTTCAATCTTTTAGGGGAAGGATTGCGCGATGCGCTCGATCCGAGGCTGAGAGGAAGAAGATAGTTGACAACATAACATTGAAAAATGCAAAGTGTAAATTGCAAAAGTCAAAATTAAGATGAAGCCATTTTACATTTTGTAATGTTAATTTTTCATTTTGCATTGAGTTTATTATGAATAATCCTCTTTTGGAAGTTCGCTCTCTGACCACCCAGTTTTTCACCGAGGATGGCGTGGTGAGGGCGGTCGAAGATGTGAGTTTTGAGATTTTCCCGGGAGAAATCCTCAGCCTCGTTGGCGAATCCGGATGCGGGAAGAGTGTGACAGGCCTCTCTCTTCTGAAGCTGATCCCAATTCCTCCAGGTAAAATCGTAAGCGGTGAGCTTCTTTTTGACGGAAGAGATCTGATGGAATTGGAAGAGAGGGAGATGGAGAAGGTGAGGGGAAATGATATCTCGATGATCTTCCAGGAACCGATGACCTCGCTCAACCCCGTATTCACGATCGGGAATCAGATTATGGAGGCCCTCCAACTTCACCAGAATCTCGATAAAAAAGAGGCCAGAAAAAGAGCTATTGAAATGTTAGACCGGGTGAGAATCTCCTCTCCCGAGGTGAGGATCGATTCCTATCCCCATCAACTGAGCGGAGGGATGAGGCAGAGGGCGATGATCGCCATGGCCCTCTCCTGCCAACCCAAGCTCCTCATTGCGGATGAACCCACGACAGCGCTCGATGTGACGATTCAGGCACAGGTCCTTCGCCTGCTGAAAGAGATTCAGGGTGAGATGGGAATGGCCGTAATGCTGATCACCCATGATCTGGGAGTGGTCTCTGAGATAGCGGACCGGGTAGCTGTCATGTATGCGGGAAGGATTGTGGAGACCGGGCCCATCGAGGCAATCTTTGGGGAAATGCGGCATCCCTATACGAAAGGGCTTTGGGAGTCGATCCCCCAGCTTAAAGAGAAGAGAAGAAGGCTCAATGCCATCACCGGTCAGGTCCCAGACCCGATGAACCTGCCCGCGGGCTGCAAATTTCATCCGAGGTGTTATCTGATGATCGACGACTGTAAGAAAGAGGAGCCTCCTCTCTATCCGGTGAATGGAGAGCACTTCAGCCGGTGTCTCCGGTGGAAAGAATGTTGTTGATTTAGGGATAAACAAAGTTCGGAGTTATTAGTTCGGAGTTCGGAGATAAGATAAAATACTTCGGACTAAATAAAAATTTATGACTCAAGACCAATTTCTCCTACAAGTTCGAGACCTGAGAAAGTATTTCTACAGGGAGAAGCTCTTCTCTTCGGACAGAGAGCCGATCCGCGCAGTGGATGGCATCACTTTCTCCATCCGAAGGGGAGAGACGCTCGGGTTGGTGGGAGAGAGCGGCTGTGGCAAGACGACAGCGGGCAAAGCAATCCTGAGATTGATTGAGCCGACCTCCGGCCAGATCTTATTCAAAGGAGGAAATATCCTCGACCTCAACCGGGAAGATCTCAGGAGGTTGAGGCCCCACATGCAGTTTATCTTCCAGGACCCCTATGAATCACTCAATCCGAGGATGAGAGTGGGAGAAATCGTTGGTGAAGGCCTGGAGGTTCACCGGGTGGCACAGGGAAGGGAGAAGGCTGAAAGGGTCTCGGAGATCCTTGAAAAGGTGGGACTCCATCCCGGGGATGCAATGCGTTATCCCCACGAATTCAGCGGAGGGCAGCGCCAGAGAATTGGCATTGCGAGGGCCATCTCGCTTCATCCCGAACTGATCGTTGCCGATGAGCCTGTTTCAGCCCTCGATGTCTCCATCCAGGCCCAGATCCTAAACCTCCTGATGGACCTGCGGGATCAACTGGGCCTTACCTATCTCTTCATCTCCCATGACCTTCGTATCGTCAAACATATCAGTGATCGAATTGCCGTCATGTATCTGGGAAAGATGGTGGAAATCGCCAATGGAGAGGATCTCTTCCGCCGGCCACTCCATCCCTACACTCAAATCCTGCTTCAGGCCATCCCCAAGCTGGACCCTTCGGGAAGAAGTCAGGGGGCTCCTCTAAGAGAGGAGTTCCGTCCCCATTCTCTGGAAAAGGGATGTCTCTTCCAGCCGAGATGCCCCCATTCAAAAGAGAGGTGTCAGATGGAAGAGCCCCTCCTCGTGGACCAGGGAGAGGAACATCTCGTCGCCTGCCATTTTGTCTCCTGACAATCGAATTTAGGATTTGCTTTTCTTTCAAAAAATATTCTAAAATAAAGTGGATAAGGTTTAAACTTGTTCCCGATGGAAGAGGTTTCATCGGATAGCCGGAGAGAAACGGAATGGATGAGGAGAAACTTCTCTATTTTAAAGGGTTCCTTGAGGGTCAGCTTCATAATTTGCTGGTCGAAGCCGGAAAGACCTGCAGCGACATGCGTCATGATCGCAAAGGAGACTTTCCCGACCCGACGGATCGGGCCTCTCTGGAGTCGGACCGGAACTTCCTCCTGAGGATCAAGGACCGGGAAAGAAAGCTGATCCTGAAGGTGAAGGAAGCCCTGGATCGGATTGACAGCGGGACCTTTGGCATCTGTGAATCCTGCGGAAAGTCCATCTCCGAGAAAAGGCTGATGGCAAGACCCGTTACCACGCTCTGCATCGAATGCAAAACCGAATTAGAGGATCAGGAGCGGAAAGAAAGGCTTAGGGGAACCAAATCGAAGAAAAAATTTCCCTCTTAAGCCATACCATTCACCCAACATAACCCCCGGCTCGCCGGTGAACCAAATAGGTTGCAAGGAAATACGAAACAAAGAAGTTAAACTCTAAACTCGAAACCCTAAACTCTAAACAAACCCAAAATCCAAAGCTTAAAATTTAAAATAAGTATTTAGAGTTTTTTAGTTTGTGTTTTGAGTTTATTTAGGGTTTGGTGTTTAGGGTTTAGAGTTTTTTCGTGCTTCGGATTTAAAATCCGGTTGGGCTAAAATAACTTTATTGCCATTTTTCATACCTAAAAACCTATCATGCCTGAATTGAGAAAGGATCCCATCTATGGAAGATGGGTGATCATTTCGACGGAACGAAGCAGAAGACCCTCCGATTTTGCACCGGAAGAACGAAGACCCATCGGCGGGTTCTGCCCTCTCTGTGAAGGGAATGAAGACCGGACCCCTCCGGAGGTGTTGGCCTTCCGGGATAATGGAGCTTCTCCGAACTCGCCGGGCTGGTCACTGCGCGTTGTCCCGAATAAGTTCCCCGCTCTCCGCATTGAAGGGGAGCTGGACCGGGAGGGCGAAGGGATCTATGATAAGATGAATGGAATCGGAGCCCATGAAGTCGTGATCGAGACGCCTCAACATTCCGAAACCCTGTCCACTCTCCCATTGAAGGGTGTGGAAAATGTCCTCTGGGCTTACCGGGAGAGGATGGTCGATCTGAGGCGGGATCAGCGGCTTCGCCATGTCCTCGTCTTTAAAAATTATGGTTCTGCCGCCGGAGCGTCTCTTGAACATTCACATTCCCAGATCATTGCCCTCCCCATTGTTCCCACGAGGGTGCGGGAGGAGATCGAAGGGTCGAAGAATTACTTTCTCTATAAAGACCGATGCGTTTACTGCGATATCGTCCGGCAGGAGCTTCGGCAGAGGAGTCGGGTCATCGCAGAGAACAGCGGGTTCGTCTCCATTGCTCCTTTTGCCTCACGGTTTCCATTTGAGACCTGGATTCTCCCGAAGATTCACCAGCCAAGTTATGAACAGATGGAAGCCACCTTCTATGGCCTGGCCGCCGAAATCCTCTCCGATACCCTCCGGAGATTGAAACAGGTCCTCGACGATCCTCCTTATAATTACATCATTCACACCTCCTCCTATCCGGAACAGGACCGGGACTATTACCACTGGCACATTGAGATCATGCCCAAGTTGACCAAAGTGGCCGGATTCGAGTGGGGAACAGGGTTCTATATCAACCCGACCCCTCCGGAAGAGGCCGCAGAGTATTTGAGAGAGGCAAGGTAGTCGGTTATGTCCATTCATCCCGATGGTTATGACCTTCTGAAAGCGACGATCGAACTCTCTACCTCCTCATTGCCCATTGAGACCAAACTGGAAAGGATGCTCCAGTCGATCACAGATGGTTTTCAATCGGATCGCTCGCTCCATCTGCGACCGGAAGCCATCCTTAAGGAGGGGTTTCTCTACCGGGTGGCAGAGAGGAGAAAACCCCTGTGGGTCGATGAGGAAACACCCTTTCAGGAAGAGAGGGTTCTTGCGGAGGAGAGGGACCTTCTCTGTTCAAGCTTTGCCTGCATTCCTCTCTCTGATGAAACCTCTTTTCAGGGAATCTTTTATATCGGTTTCTCAAAGGGCCGGAAATTCTCATCCGGCGAAGTCGATCTCCTTCTCCTGCTGGCAAAGGAGATCGGAGCGGCCATTCGAAATGATCAACTCCACCGTGTGGCAGAGGAGACGATCTCCGAATTGATGGCTCTTCATGAGATGGGAAAAGTAGTCGCCTCTACATTGAAGCTGGAGGAACTTCTCGAACTCAGCCTCACCACGGGGCGTAAGATCCTGAAGGCCAAAGGAGGCGTGTTAAGGATCGAAGAGGCCGGGACAGGAGAACTGAGGGTGAAGTGCAGGATCGGAGATGATCATCAGACCCCTCTCGATGAGAGAATGGCCCATCGGGTTTACTTCAGCCGTACACCTCTCTCCCTTTCCCGGAAAGGCAGGGTGAAGCCTTTTCTCTCCTTTCTCTGCGTCCCCTTGATCTCAAAGGATAGAAGCTTTGGCACGTTAGCCTTCTATGATAAGGAATCCGATCCTTCAAGGTTTGATGAGAGGGATTTACAGTTGCTTCTGACCATAGCGAACCAGATGTCCTGTGCGATTGAGAATGCCATGACGCATCACGAAATCTCCGTGATGGCACAGGATCATGAGAAAAGCATGAGACAACTGTCCATGCTCATGGAACTGAACAGGGCGTTGCTCACCACGGTGAATTTCGAACGGATCGTCCATATGACTCTGACGGCCATCACGATCGGCGACGGACTGGGATTCAACCGGGCCATGCTCTTTCTCGTCAATGATAAGGATCGTGTCCTGGAGGGGACGATGGCTGTGGGCCCGAATAATGCGGAGGAGGCAGGAGAGATCTGGTCCGCCCTTTCTCAACGGAAAGGCAACCCCTCTGAACTGATCGCTCAGATCGAGTCATCCACCGAGAACCATTCCGTCCTCAACTCCATCGTGAAGGGAATTCAAATTCCACTGGAACATGACCAGTGTATTCTCTCCCGGACCGTTCTCGAGGGGAGACCCTTCAATATCGGCGTTCCCCATGACGAGGAAGAATGGCTCCAGACCCGGTGTGAAAGAGGATGCCACCTCGGTTCGGAAGTGGGATGTTATGTGAGCGAACATCTCAGCCGGGACCCTAAAATCTATGCCTTTGCAACAATTCCCCTCTGGGGAAAGGGAAAAGTCATCGGCGTGATCCTGGTGGATAACTTCTACAATCGGAATCCCATCACCGAAGAGGACATTCGTTATCTCGCCATGTTCTCAAATCAAGCAGGATTGGCCATTGAGAATGGCATGCTCTATCGGAATTTAGAAGAGGTCCATCAGGAGCTAAAAGAGGCCCAGACCTTCCTGGTCCATCAGGAGAAAATGGCGGCATTAGGGGAACTTTCCACCTCGATTGCTCATGAAATCAGAAACCCCCTCGTCTCGATCGGAGGATTTGCGCGTCGCCTCGATCGCACCCTTCCGGCCGATGCCTCGGAGAAGCGGTATACTCAGACGATCATGAAGGAAGTGGGAAGACTCGAGAAAATTCTGAGCCATATCCTCACCTATACCCATGAAGAAGCCATGGCGCTCAAGGAGCTGGACCTGCGCGAGGTGATGGAGGAGAGTCTCTCCATGATTTCAGAAGGGTTAAGAAACGGGGGGATTCAGCTCACCAAAGAGTTCTCCGAGGAGGTCCCCGGAGTGAAGGGCGATAATTATCAGTTGAAGCAGGCCTTCTTCAATCTGATCAGCAACGCCTATGAATCGATGAACGGCAAGGGAAAGCTCTCCATTCGCATCCATCCCCTTTTGAAGAATGGTTCCTCTTTCGTCAGGGTGGAGGTCGAGGATACAGGAGCAGGCATTGATCCTGAATCGCTTCACCATATTTTCAATCCTTTCTATACGACGAAGGATAACCGGTTAGGTCTCGGCCTGCCCATCATCCATAAGATCGTGACCTTCCATCAGGGTCAGATCGAAGTGAACAACCATCCCGGAAAAGGCGTGACCTTCCTCCTCACCCTTCCGGCGCAAGAGGAGAATCAGAGATGATGAAGATTTTGGTCGTCGATGATGAAGAAAGCATCCGCCTCCTCTATAAAGAGGAGCTGGAGGAAGATGGGTTTGTCGTGGAGGTGGCCAAGGATGGACTTGACGCCCTTAAACAGGTTCCTCTCTTCAAGCCGGACCTCATCACCCTCGACATCAAGATGCCGGGGCTAAATGGGATTGAGACGCTCAAGCGGATCAGGGAAATGGAGAGGCAAGTTCTCATCGTCATGTGTTCCGCCTATGGAGAGTACAAGCAGGATCTGACGACCTGGGCCTCCGATGCCTATGTGGTCAAGTGCGCCGATCTGACAGAATTGAAGAACACGATCCGGAGACTCCTGAGGCTTCTATGAAAGTAAAAAAAGCGGTCATTCCGGCCGCCGGTTTAGGGACCCGATTTCTTCCGGCGACAAAGGTCGTGCCAAAGGAACTGTTGCCCATTGTCGATAAGCCTTCCATCCAATATATTATGGAAGAAGTAGCTTCGGCAGGCATCGAAGAGGTGATCCTTATTACCGGCAGGGAGAAAGGTTCGATCGAAGACCACTTCGATACCTCGATCGAATTGGAGAACCATCTCATAAAAAAAGGAAGGAGAGACCTCCTGAAAGTCGTCCGGGAGATCTCCGGAATGGTGACGCTGGTCTCGGTGAGGCAAAAAGAGCCTCTGGGCCTGGGACATGCCATCCTCTGTGCGAAAAAGGTCGTGGGAAATGAACCCTTTGCCGTCCTGTTAGGTGATGACCTGATCGATGCCAAAGTCCCCTGCATCCGTCAGATGATGGATGTCTATCAGAATATGGATGGCGCGCTCGTGGCCATTCAGAAAGTCCCAAGAGCGGAGACACACCTCTACGGGATCATCAAGGGCAAAAAGGTGATGGACCGGGTCTACTCCGTCGATGAAATGGTGGAGAAGCCAGAGAGGGGAAAGGCGCCTTCCAACCTTGCCATCATCGGAAGGTATATCCTTCCTCCCCGCATCTTTGATATATTGGAGAAGGTTAAGCCTGACAGGAGAGGGGAGATCCAGCTCACGGATGGCCTGAAAGAGCTGAACAGGGAGGTCTCCATCTATGGATATGAATTTATCGGCGACCGGTACGATGCAGGAGACAAATTTGGTTTTCTCCAAGCCAATCTTTCTTTTGGTTTGAAACACCCCGAAATCGGCCTGAAACTGAAAAGACTTTTAAAGGAGTTATCTTCGAGTCACCGATAGTTCATCGTTAGGTTTTTGTTTGTTATCAGTTCATTGTAAAATGTAACTTGGTTACATTTTCCGGGGCAGTAGCTCAGCTGGGAGAGCGCCAGAATCGCACTCTGGAGGCCGGCGGTTCGATCCCGCTCTGCTCCACCAGAAATTACGAGGGGTTAGGCAATTGAATTTGCCTGACCCCTTCGTCTTTTTGGCCGTTTTTCACTATTTTTTCACCATTGGCCTCTGAACCCATTAAAATTCCATGCTTTTGGTTACAGGGCAAGGTATGCCTTAAAACCATGCTCTATCTATTGTAATGCACCAATATCCTATCTCTATCTTCATTTTCTTTATCGCCTTTGAAATAAATTTCTATAAATTCAAGCTTGTCCTCTTCTTCCCGATAAGCATAAATCACCCGAATACCTGAATCCACTCCACGGCCTTTGAGAGAACGACATGCAAATTTCCTTGCCTTGTAAACTTTGGGATTGGGTATACCTATGCCAGAAATAGGAACAACTCCTTTATTATCTATACCTTTTTTGTGAAAGAGATTTAGCTGGGTATTTATGAAGGTCTTAAAATCCTCTTCAAGGGTCCTGAACTTTTTGGAAAGCCTTTTGAAATCCTTTTCGAACTCAGGGAGATAGTCGATTTCAGAGAATATCTTCACCGTAATCCCTTACCGAATAGGGTGATGTTCTATAGAAGACAGATTCGTATTCAATAGCTTTTCCATCCTCAGTGGTTATCCAGGGCACATCATTATGAGAATATTCGCTTATTTGGCTTGCATTCAAATCAGAAAGTCTGCATAAAACGTCGTCAATCAAATCTTTCTCGGTGGCCTTCAACTCGCTTAGGTCGGATCTTCTTAAAGGTAAGTATTTTGTTTGGGGAAATGAGAAATACTCATTTGCAACCCTTACGATTTCTTTTTTCTGAATCATCTTATCAACAATTTTGCGGAACTCTATTGGAGTGGGTCCATAGGTATTTTTGATATAAGTGGCGCCAATCAATTGTTCTTCATACTTCTCATAATAATTAAAGTCAACGAAGTAAAGGAGTTTGTAGATAACGGTTTCCCCAATGTTAGGCTTTGAGCCTACTTTTTCCAAAATATAGAGTAAGACCTCTTTAAACTTTTCCAATTTTTTTGCAGGAACATTAATTCTCATTTGAGGCTTGGTCATCTTTTTCCTCCTTTCCTGCAGAACAACCTCGGGCTGGTCTTCTAAACCCATTAAATACTGCATAGAAGTATTCAGGATTTTAGACAACTTTATCAGCTCTTCAATCGTGATTTTCCTTTCACCGTTCTCCATCTGAGAAATTGTCGGGCGTAAAATATCTAATCTGGCCGCAAGATCATGCTGGCTCATTCCAATTTCTTCTCTCAATTTTTTAATTCTCTGACCAATTTTCTTACTGTTTTCAGTCATTGGATTTTCGCCTTTTTTATGTGTAATATTTTCTATCATCTCTATGTTAGAATAAATTACAAACACTTGTCAAGGTTTTTCTTTTCACAAAGTCAATCCCTGTTTTTCACAATTTTGGGAGTTTCCAATGGTAAAAAGACAGCGAAAAAGGTTTTTCAACCCTCTATGATTTATATTATTCCTACTCATCCATCCCTCGATGCGAAACGGCATCCTGGTCAATCCAGTCTTCTT
>JASEHH010000216.1 GCA_030017685.1 Thermodesulfobacteriota bacterium
GAGAAAGCCAGATCCCTCGGAGATATTTTAATCGTAGGAGTGAATAGCGATCGATCGGTTCAGTCCCTGAAGGGACCCCAGCGGCCTATCCTGCCTGAAGAGGAGAGAACGGAAATCCTCTCCGGCCTCTGGTGTGCCGATTATGTCACCCTGTTTGATGAGTCCACCCCTCTTGAACTGATCTCTTCCCTTCAACCCCATGTCCTGGTCAAGGGCGGTGACTGGGCGAAGGAAACAACGGTTGGCCGGGAAGTGTTGGAGAGATCGGGCGGAGAGGTGGTCATCCTTCCTTTTGTCGAAGGGTCTTCGAGTTCTAACATTATTGAAACCATCTTGGAGCGATATGAAAAGAGAACGTGAAAAAGATTTGTTATCACCTCCGGAGAAGCTCCCCCTCCTTCCTGTAAGGGATGTCGTTGTCTTCCCTTATATGATTCTTCCACTCTTTATCACCCGGGAAAAATCGATCAAATCTCTCGAAGAAGCCCTGGCCAAAGACCGGCTCATCTTCCTCGTCTCCCAGAAGAACCTCTCCGAAGAGGAGCCTACCATCAAAGACCTCTACCGGGTGGGAACGGTTGCACTCGTGATGAAGATGCTCAAGCTCCCGGATGGAAAGATCAAGATCCTCATCCAGGGACTCTCCAAGGCCACCATCAAAGAGATGATCCAGGTGACGCCCTACCTTCTCGTAAGAATCGAGAACATCAAAGACCCTTTCCTCACCGAGATCACCCTTGAGATAGAAGCCCTGATGAGAAGCGTTAGGGAACAGCTGGAGAGGATCGCCTCCTATGGAAAATTTCTCTCTCCGGATCTGATGTTCGTCCTCGAAGGCGTTGATGATCCCGGAAGGCTGGCTGACCTGGTCGCCTCCAACCTGGAACTCCCTGTCGAGAAGGCTCAGGAGATCCTGGAAATCTTCGATCCCATCGAGAGGTTGAAAAAAGTCAGCGACCTTCTCGGAAAAGAGGTTCAGGTCCTGACCATGCAGGCGAAGATTCAATCCCAGGCCAGGGAGGAGATGACCAAATCACAGAGGGAATATTATCTCCGTGAACAAATGCGGGCGATTAAGAGCGAATTAGGCGAGGCGGACGAACGGTCAAAGGAGTTCAAAGAACTCCGGCAGAAGATCAAAAAGGCAAAGATGCCTGAAGAAGTGGAGAAGGAGGTTCGTAAGGAACTGGAACGGCTTGATCAGATGCACCCTGATTCTGCCGAGGCCTCCATCGTCCGCACCTATCTCGACTGGTTAATCGAGATGCCCTGGTCAAAGTCGACCGCCAATAACCTCGACATCAAAAAGGCGAAGGAGGTTTTGGATGAGGACCACTACAATCTCCAAAAGGTGAAGGAACGGATCCTGGAGTACCTGAGCGTCCACAAGTTGAAAAAGAGGATTAAAGGCCCCATCCTCTGTTTCATCGGGCCGCCCGGAGTGGGAAAAACCTCTCTGGGAAAATCGATTGCCAGGGCCCTTGGAAGAAAATTCGTCAGGATCTCTCTGGGAGGGATACGGGATGAGGCTGAGATCCGGGGGCATCGCCGCACCTATGTGGGCGCCATGCCCGGACGGATCATTCAGTGGATTAAACAGGCAGGAAGCAATAACCCCGTCTTTATGATGGATGAAGTCGACAAGATCGGCGTGGACTTCCGGGGCGATCCATCCTCCGCCCTCTTAGAAGTTCTCGATCCCGAGCAGAACAACGCCTTCAGCGATCACTATCTCAATGTCCCCTTCGACCTCTCTCAGGTGATGTTCATCACCACGGGAAATGTGACCGATCCCATTCCCTCCGCCCTTAAAGACCGGATGGAGATCATCGATATTCCCGGATATACGGATATGGAGAAATTGAAAATTGCCCGTACCTATCTTCTTCCGAGGCAGATGGAGGAGAACGGGATCGGGCCAAACCTTTTAGAAATCTCCGACCAGGCCATCCTCCAGATCATCTCCCAGTACACACAGGAGGCAGGTCTTCGGAATCTGGAAAGGGAATTGGCTGCGATCTGCAGGAAAGTGGCCAAAAAAGTGGCGGAGGGAAAGAAGGAGAAGACAAAAATCACCGCGAGGAATCTCAATCAACTTCTGGGACCGCCTCAATTCCTGCCTGATGAGGAACAGGAGCGCAACGAGATCGGTGTGGCAACTGGCCTGGCCTGGACAGAGATTGGAGGCGAGGTTCTCCATGTAGAGGCTTCAACCACTCCCGGAAAGGGTTCGCTCATCCTCACCGGTCATCTCGGAGAGGTGATGAAGGAGTCCGCACAGGCCGCTTTCACCTATACGCGCTCCAGGGGGAAAGCCTACCGGATCAAGGCAAACGATCTCAACGAGAAAGAGGTTCATATCCATGTCCCTGCAGGCGCCATTCCAAAGGATGGACCTTCTGCCGGTATTACGATGGCCGTCTCCCTCATCTCCGCACTCTCAGGAATCCCTGTAAAAAAGGATGTGGCCATGACAGGTGAGATCACGCTGAGGGGAAGGGTGCTTCCGGTGGGAGGTCTCAAGGAGAAGGCGCTGGCAGCCCTTCGGGCCAACATCAAAAAGGTGGTCATTCCTTACCGGAATAAGAAGGACCTTGTCGAGCTGCCATCCTATCTCCGCAAGAAGATGGATTTCCTCCCGGTCAAACATATGGATGAAGTCCTCCGTATAGCCTTGGCCAAACGTAAGAGTTAGGCGCTTAGAAATGAAATTGTGCGAAAAATGGCAACAAAGTTATTTTACATCGAGCGGATTTAAAGTCCGAAACACGAAAAAACTCTAAACCCTAAACACTAAACCCTAAATAAACTCAAAACACAAACTAAAAACTCAAAATAATTTTTTTAAATTTTAAGCTTTGGATTTTGGGTTTGTTTAGAGTTTAGGGTTTCGAGTT
>JASEHH010000086.1 GCA_030017685.1 Thermodesulfobacteriota bacterium
ATGGTGCTGTTCTTCTCACCGGCGATCTCTGTGAGCGTCTGGAGATATCGCAACTGAAGGGCAGCGGGCTCAATGGAGATGATATGGGCCGCCTGCCGAAGGGTTTCTGCGGCTTGATATTCTCCCTGCGCATGAATGACCTTTGCCCGTTTTTCCCTCTCTGCCTCGGCCTGTTTTGCCATGGCTCTCTGCATCGGGTCCGGCAACTGGACATCTTTGACTTCCACCACACTCACCATCACCCCCCAGGGTTCTGTATGCTGGTCGATAATTTCCCTCAAGCGTTTGTTAATCTTATCTCGCTCGAAAAGGAGTTCATCGAGGTCAGACTGTCCCAAGACGCTCCGCAGGCTAGTGAGGGCGATCTGGGAGGTCGCCTTGATATAGTCAGCCACCTGGATGATCGCTTTCACAGGCTCAATCACCATAAAGTAGACAACCGCATCCACCTTGATCGTCACGTTATCCTTCGTAATCACAACTTGAGGTTCCACTACCATGGTGATGACCCGAAGGTCAACCTTAACCATCCGGTCAACGATGGGGATGATCAGATTGAAACCTGGATCTCTTGTCCGGATGAGTCGACCGAACCGGAGAACCACACCCCTTTCATATTGTCGGACGATCTTAATGGCGAGACCCAGTAAAGTGATCCCGGCTAACCCTAAAATGATAATCAGAGAAAATAATCGAATAGTTTCCATCACTCTTCTCCCTTCTCAAATTTTTAAGAGCATTAAACTTTCTCCATCCTTACCACGGTATCCATCCATCCTTGACCTCCGCCCGAGGGGTCCTGTTGAATAGGGATGATGGGATTCGGGTGGACACCTGTGCCGTGCTTCCCCCACCAGATGAGGGAGGTCTCGGGATCCTCGCTTCGAAAGGGTTTCCCTTGAGCGATTCGACCATAATTCCAGCGACCCAGACTGTCCGAAAGGGCCACCACCTTAGGATGGATTCCCTGGGTGATGAAGACAGGGGTGACCAGAGACCCCAGGGATGAGGTGATCCGGACCCGATCGCCCCGGTTTAACTTCATTTTGTTGGCTGTCTCTTCACTGATGAGGAGAGGATTCCGGTGGACAATTTCCGTGAGCCACTTGCAGTTGGCCGTCTGCGAATAGGAATGCACATTCCATTGAAATGTCGTAAGATGAAACTCCCCCTCTCCCAACTTTTGATGGTGGGCAATAGGAGCGTAGACAGGCAGAGAGGCATCGAACTCAAATTTGCCGGATGCGGTCTTCAATCGCTCCCTTTCATAAGAACGGTAATCAGGCTTCCCATTCGAATCGATCCATATCCCTTTTTCCATCAGAAAATCGATCCCACCGATATCAACCAGCTTGGGAATCTTATGGAGGATGGCCTCGATATAATGTTCCATCCTTCCAAACCGGAAGTATTTCTCCATGCCCCCTCCAATTCGATGTGCCAGCTCGATCAGGATCTCTGGGAAGGGAAGGGATTGGCCCAGAGGTTTGATGATGGGCTGTCTCAAGGCGACGAAAGGAACCCTCTCCATCGGAGGAGGGGAGAGAAGGTCCCATCGTTCGAGGTAGGTTGCCTCTGGCAACACAAGGTCTGCGAAGATGTTGCTCTCGTTGAGGAACGGATCGATGGACACATGGAATGGAATCTTTCCTTCGTCTTGAAGGACAGCGGAGATGAGTTTTGAATCCGGTCCCTTATAGACGGAATTATCCATGTGGGTCATCAGAACCCCCAATCGTTGACTTCCACGCCTGACCTTGAAAAAAAGGCTCTGGGAATCCGAGTCTCCGCTTTTTAATCCTGGTGGGTTTGGACCAGGCGGCTCTAAGGGGTAGGTTTTTGGAAAACAGTATCCCCCTTTGGAATCGAGGTTTCCTACTATCGCATTGAGAAGGAGGATGCTCTTCTGGTTGGAGGCTCCATTCATATGTTTCAAAGCCCCTCCCCCTGCGATGGCCACGCTCGGCCTCGATGCGGCGAACTCCATGGCGATTCGCTTGATCTCCGAAGCCTTGACCCCGCTCACCGCTTCTGCCCTTTTCGGAGTGAAGGGGGTGAGGTGTCGTAAGAGCCGGAGAGGAGAGGTCGTGGTCCATTGTTCGATGAATGCTTTATCCCAGAGGCCTTCATGGGCGATGACATAGGCCATGGCCAAGGCCACCATTCCATCTGTTCCTGGAAGGATGGGAAACCATTCATCGCTCTTCCCTGAGGTTTGAGAGATCCTCACATCGAAGGTCACCAGTTTAGCCCCTAAGTTGATCCTCGCATCAATCAATCTCTGGATGAAGGGGACGTACAAAAAATGGGTTTCATAGGGATTGGCTCCAAAATTGAGGATGTAACGGGAATGGGCCACATCCCCTATCCCCATGGTATGGCCTGAAATGTTCCGGTGCGCAGAGACGCCATTCGGAGATTCCAGGATGGCGTGATGAAAAGTGGTCGGACTCCCAAAGGCTGAGGCAAACCTTCCTGCAAATTCGTTGCTGGCCATATCCCACGTGTTTCGAATGATAAAATCCTGGTGTCGTCCTTCGGCCCGCATGGTTTGGAGTCGCCGGGTGATCTCCTCAAAGGCCTCTTCCCACGAAATCTGCTTCCAGTGTCCCTCCCCCCTTCTGCCCGTTCGTTTTAAGGGATAAGGGATTCGGTCGGGATTGTAAAGGTGATTGAGTCCTGCAATCCCTTTTGCGCAGAGCCTCCCCCTGCTGTTCGGATCGAGAGGATTCCCTCCAATCCTGATGACTTTTCCATATTCCAGATATCCCAATATCCCGCAGCTGGCCGGACACATCATACAGACACTGGGAATCGATTTTCGCATCCGCCCTGTGGTTCGGGAAACGCTTCGGCCTTTCTCCAGAGGAGCGGATATCCCTTCCATTGGAAGGCCGGCGGCAATGAAAGCCGCTCCGCCCACTCCCCATTTCATAAAATCTCTTCGACTAATTCCGGACACCTGACCTCCCTTAACTCAAAGGAATGCTCAACCCCCCGACCACCATGATGTAGCGCATGGCAAAGATTCCGATCATGACCAGAATGGAAGCAATCACCAGACCCGGAATCCAGCGCTTGGTTAAAGGTAAAAGAAGAAGGACCAAGGGGATGATCCCTCCCAGAAGGACCTCGACCCCTAAAAAGAGTGAACTGAATTCACCCTTGAGGAGCATGAGGGCGGCCACATATGCTTCCGTGTGGGAGGTGAGAAGGACCGTCAGGTCAATTCCGATCAGAATAAGGTCCAAAACGATACTGGCCACCAGGAATTTCCCCAGATCGTAAAGGAGAGTCGGGTCGTGCTCCTTTCCCCTTTGAATGACATAATCTTTGATAATCACCACTAACATCATCATGGCAAGCCCTGAAACCATGGCTGAGACGAGAAAAATGGGGGGCATGATGGCGGTATTCCACAACACCCTCGCCTTTCCCAGGGCGAGGATAAAACCCGTGTAACCATGAACCATGAGAGCCAGCGGAATACCGATCAGACCGAAGATCTTCGTCTTTTTCATATCCCCTTTGAACATGAAATATCCGTACACGATGCAATTCAAGGGATAGAGGGTTAAGAGAAAGGTGCCCCAGGTGATGGGAGAGGTGATCCTGAGATAGAGGATGAGATGCCAGAACCTTAAGGGTTGGGCAAGGTCGACGAGGAGGGTCATTGGAGCGATCACTAAGAGAAGGGTTGCCATCACCACCCCTATTTTCCCAATGGGTTTAAATTTTATCATTCCAAATCCATAGGCAAACGTGGAAATGATGAAAGACCCCGCGCTCAGTCCGGTCAGATAGAAGTAGAGGGCAATGAGGACTCCCAGATGCATCTCATGTTCCACGTTGTAGATGATATTTACATCCATTCCTTCCTCCCGGCAAAAGGATCCATGGCATCCGCATCGGCAGCAATATAAAAGACCTGGGGATAAGTTCCCATCTCTGGTTTCAGAAGCTGGAACGGCTGCTTGGAGAGCAGTTTGGTAATTTCCTCTTCAGGATTATTGAGGTCTCCAAAAATTCTGGCCTTCGAAGGACAGACCTCCACGCAGGCAGGATCCAATCCTGCATAAACCCGGTGATAACAGAAGTAACACTTCTGGACGATCGGTATGAGGGGGTTGATATGTCTGGCATTGTAAGGACAGGAGGCAAGACAATATTTGCATCCGACACACCGGTGTTCATCGATGATGACGATTCCGTCTTCCATCTTCCATGTGGCCTGGACCGGACAGTTGATGACACAGGGCGGCCGGTCGCATTGATTGCAAAGAGAGGGGAGAAAGTGGCGGGAGATATTGGGGAACTTTCCCTTTTCAATGATCTTCACCCAGGAACGAAATACCCCTAATGGAACACGGTTTTCTGCCTTACAGGCAACCGAACAGCTGTGGCAGCCGATACAGCGTCGGAGGTCGATCGCCATGGCATATCTTTTCTTTTTTATTCCATTTTTCTTCATATCGATTCGGCCACAAGTTTATTTTTTAAAATAGGTTTTGTCTATCGGTGAATCCACCTATATTTTTAAAAAAAAGACTCTATTTTTAAGGGGTGATTTACTTAAAAAGGCACCAGGTAAAAGAGAGAATTCGTAGCGGCCTCATTTAATGGGTGCGCATCATCCGTCGGCGATACCTGCCTGCCGGCCCCCTGCCTACCGGCAGGTAGGCGGGGGGCAGGCAGGAATGGTGCCGCTACATAATTTGTTATGTGAGGAAGAGAAGAGGGGGGCTGCGCTGTGCTTTATGCCCTCATTAGACCTTCGTCAGTCCCATCCGGATCGCATATTTGATCAGCCCCACTTTGTCATGGATATTCAGTTTTTCCATAATGTGAGTTTTGTGGGCCTCCACCGTTTTCTTACTGATGCAGAGGAGAGAAGCAATCTGAGGGATGGAATTTCCCTCAGCGATCAACTGTAACACCTCCCTCTCCCGATCGGAGAGGAGATCATCAAGCCGCCCTTCCCCCCCCACCTCTGCTTTCCGGATGTATTCATCGATCACTTTCTTTGAGATGGATGGACTGAGAAAGGAGTCTCCCTGGTTGACGGCCCGGATGGCTGAGATGAGATCCGTCATTGCCGAATCCTTGATGAGGTAGCCCGAGGCCCCGGCTTTGAGGATTTGAAAAATCCATTCCTCGTTTTCATACATGCTGAGAACCAGGACTTTCATGTGAGGAAAGAGTTTTTTAATTTTCCGGGTCGCTTCCAACCCGTTTAAGTTCCTCATGGCTATGTCCATTAGGACGATATCCGGAACAAGTTTCTTCGCCATATCCACGGCCTCCACTCCGTCCGAGGCCTCTCCAACCACTTCGATTCCTGGTTCGGACCTGAGCAGGGCCACCAGCCCCTGCCGGACAATGGTATGGTCTTCAGCTAATAGAACCTGTATCTTCTTCATCCTCTCTCCCCGCTTTTGGATAGGGAACTTCGATGTGGATGTGTGTCCCTAAACCAGGCTTCGATTGGATATCGATATGGCCTCCGAGAAGGGAAACCCGTTCCTGCATCCCGATAATCCCAAAACCCCTTTCTGGAGATTCCGGGTGAAGCACCTTGTCTAAATCGAATCCTTCTCCATTATCGATAATAGAGGCATAGAGGGTTGAGTCTCTTTTCTCAAGAGAGATTTCGATATGATCGGCGCCTGCATGTTTGGCAACATTGCTTAGTGCCTCCTGAGTGATTCGATAGAAGGCCGTTTCAATTTGAGTGGGCAATTTCTCATCAAATCCGATGGCCTCGAAGTGAGAATGGATATTCATTCGATTAGAGAAATTCTGGATGTACCATCTCAATGTCGGTATCAGACCGAGATCATCTAACATGGTAGGACGGAGATCCATCGACAATTGGCGCATTGCCGTTAAAGTCTGGCTGGATAAGGATTTCGTTTCTCCTAATCTTCCCTTGAGGACGGGAAGATTTTGAGGAAGGTCTTTTTCGATCATATCGAGATTGAATTTAATGGCGGTGAGGGCCTGGCCGATCTCGTCGTGGAGTTCCCTTGAGATTCGCCTTCGCTCATTTTCCTGGGTCTCGATGATTTTGGAGAGGTATTTTCGCTCCTGCCTCATCTTTTCCATAAGGGTCTTAGCCATCAGGTTAAAGTTGACGGCCAACATTTTGATCTCGTCGTCACCTTTAAAGATGATCCTCTTGTTAAAATGACCCTGCCCGAAAAGGGAGACTGTCTCCACGAAATACTGAAGTTTTCGAATGACCAGTTGATTCATCGTAATGCCGATGACAAGGGTGGAAATACCGATGGCAAAGAACAAGAGAAAGATGTTCTCGCCCAACTCCGCCCTTAGTTGCTTTTTGATATGGTTCAAGGTGAAATCGGTGACAAGGACTCCTGTAATTTTTTCTGTCGGTTTGTGGCAAGGAAAACATTCCTTCTGGTTGTAAATGGGATTAACATTCCTGAATATTTCTTCACCTGTTGAGGAGGAGTAGATGACGGTCTTATTGAGCGCTTCGGTGGTTCGATGGTGACAAACCTGGCAGGTGAAATCCTGGATGTCGATCGTTTTCCCCACCTCTTTATCGTCGAGGGAAATGATAATCCGGCCAACCCGGTCAAGGATGAAGATGTTCTTGACATCTGGGTACTTATGCGCTGCCTCCAGGATATACCTCATCTCATTCTTATTCTTGGACAGCATCGAACTCTTTAATACATTCTTCACCATCTGGGTCAAATGAGGGCTGATATTCTCCTGGAGGTTGTAGATCATCTTTTTTCGATGTTGAAAGTATTGGATCGTGAAGAGCATGGTCATGGTGAAGGTAAGCAGGGCGACGAGTCCTATGATGACCTTGAATCGGAGGCTTTTATAAAACTTAATCTGTCTCATTTCTTTTTTAAGATAAATGGTTTATTTCCCAAAGCCGACGGCCCAGCGTGAGGCCCAAGAGAAACAGATGAGTTTCGGGATCGAGATCGATTAATATTCTATTCCAATATGAGAAAAAATCAATAAAAAAATTACGATAGATAGCATTTGATTAATCCACCCGTATGGGCTAAAATTCTTTTTAAAAAAGAGGAGAAACTTTGATGAAAAAAGAGACGGCGATTCTGTTTATTGTGATTGCATTTCTCGTGGGATTCATTACCGGCGCGACGGTGGCCATCCTGAAGGGGACAAAAGGAACAGAAAAAGTCGCGATGGTTCAAAAGCCCCAGACCCCTCTCCCGCCAGCTCCTCCCCCTAGCCCTGACCCTGCGGAGCTCAATTTGAAGATTCAGGCCCTGAAGGATATTGTCAAAAAAGACCCCAAAAACCTGCCTGCCTTGGTGGAACTCGGAAACCTCTACTTCGATTCCGGACAGCCAAAGGAAGCCATGCAGGCTTACAGCCAGTATCTCGCCATCAAACCGGACAATGCGGATGTGAGAACAGATATGGGGATTATGCATAGGGCTTTAGGAGACTTTGACCGCGCCATTGAAGAGTTTAAGAAAGCCGCCCAATCCGATCCCAAACATATCAACAGCCGATACAATATCGGCATTGTGCTTCTCCATGATAAAAACGACATCCAGGGGGCTATCAAAGCCTGGGAGGAATATCTGAAAGTGGATACGAATAGCGAAAGAGCGAATCGTATAAAAGCCCAGATTGAGAAAATGAAGAAAATGGGCAAAGAAGTGCCTAAAGTTTCAAAGTGAACTAAAGTTGAAATTCCAAAATACTTTAGATCACTTTAGTCACTTTAGTTCACTTTAGCTCACTTTAATTTCAGGCTGAAACCGATGAAGGACGAAAAAGAAGATGAATTAAAAGAAGCCGAAGAGTTATTTAAGGAAGGCCTGAAAAAGATCTTCGAGGCCACAAAGAAGGTGTCCAAGGAAGTGGTAGAGGGTTTTAGGGAAGGCTACGCCAAAGACGTCACCAAAAAAAAGTGACTAAAGTTGAAAGTGCCTAAAATGCCTAAAGTTAAAATCTTCAATTTCTTAAAAACTTTAGTCACTTTAGTTCACTTATAACTTTAGGCACTTCATCTCACTTTAGTCACTTTAAACTTTAGCTCACTTTAGTCACTTCCTTTCATCACTCCCACCTGAACATTTCTGAATCGCGCCGGCGAAGCGCCGTGTCCCACATGGGCCACCTGTCCGGGCTCTCCCTTTCCACAGTTGGGGGTCCCCCACATTTGATAGTGGTCCTTATTGGCAATGGCGTCGCAGGAATTCCAGAACCGGGGAGTAATCCCCGTATAGGTAGGGTTCTTGATCATCTCACCGAGTCTTCCTTTTTTAATCTCCCAGCCGATCTCCGTGCCGAATTGAAAATTGATCCTCTTATCATCGATTGACCAGCTCCGATTCGTACTTAAGAAAACTCCCTCCTCCGTATCGGAGATCATATTTTCCAATGTCCATTCTCCGGGCTCCAGATTGATGTTCGTCATCCGAATAAGGGGAATTCGATTCCAGCCGTCCGCCCTCATTGTTCCGTTGCTCTCTTTGCCGAGAACATGGGCCGTCTCTCTTGAGGTCAGGAGGTTGACCAGAATCCCTTGAGAGATGATGGGAACCCTCTGGGCCTGGATTCCTTCGTCATCGTATCCGAAAGTCCCCAATCCTCCGGGATAAGTCGCATCAGCCACGACATTGACGATCTCCGCACCATACTTAAAAGAGCCCACCATCTCCGGTCTTACAAAACTGGTCCCCGCATAACTCGCCTCTGTTCCGAGCACGCGGTCGAGCTCAATGGGATGGCCGATGGACTCATGAATCTGAAGGGCCAACTGGGAATTGTCGAGTATCAGGGTGGTGACTTTTGATGGGCAGGGTTTTGCGTAAAGAAGTTGCACAGCCTCCTCCGCAATCCTCTCTGCATGATCCTTAAGCGCTAACGCCTCAATCCATTCATACCCCTTGGTGGCAAAATTTCCCCTGAAGGAGTTGGGATAGGAACGGACCTGGATCTCTCCCCCGTCAATCGCAGTGGCTGAAATGCCCGCCCCGCACTCCACAATCTCCTGCTCAATATAGGAACCTTCCGTGGAAGCAAAGGTCTTCTCCGTTTTATACGATCCCATAAAGGCCTCTGAGATCTTCACATTCCTATTTCTCCTCATCATTTCGTCAGACATCAGGAGAAGATTCAGTTTTTTTTCAGAGGGAATTTTAAAGGGATCGATAGAAATGGGAGTTCTGTATTGATCCACTCTTTCGGAAGCAGAGGGGTAAACGACCCCATTTCCTCTAACTTTTAAACTTGCCCTGGCAATCTTTAATGCCTTTGCAAAAACAGTCTCCATCTCCGTTTTCGTCATTTTAGAGCTGGAGGCAAATCCCCAGGCTCCCTGGAAGAGAACCCTGATCCCGAAGCCAGAATCCTCATCGTGGGTGAAGGCCTCGACATTTCCATTCTTCACCCCGATCTCTTCGGTCCGTCGATGGACGATCCGGATATCCGCATAATCCACCCTCTTCAGTCTCGCGATATCAAGAATATTTTGGATGAGGGTTTTCATCTCTTGCCTGTTTAAAGAGTATTTGAAATGAGTGAGCTAAAGTTACAAGTGAACTAAAGTGACTAAAGTTATTTCTTACCAATAGAGGAAAAGATTGCTAACAATTCACCACATTCATCATATTCAGGTTTCAATCTTTCCCAGGATAACCATTGAAGTTCTCCAATAACTTCCAACCAATATTGCGTTTCACTTGCTTCGCTCTCACAGATTCTAATCTTATTTTTAAAATCAGCCCTGCTCCTGGCCCTGTTGGCCTTTTACCCTGTTAAATAAGATTTGAGCCTCCTTTTCAGAAACATTTTACCATGATACGTCTTGAAATATTTCTCCCGCCTTATTGCATCTTCGATGTGGAGGCACGCTTCATAGTAAATCAACTTTAATGGTCTTCTTTGCCGTGTAGATTCTATCCGCCCTTTTGAATGATGCTCAAATCTTAGCTTGAGGTTCTCAGTAAAACCGGCGTAAAAATGGTTATCTTTCAAACTTTGCAAAACGTAAGTGTAATACATATTGTCCTCAAGCTATTTAACAGGGCAAGTAATTCGCTCCAACGGAAGTTCCTGATTTGGTAATCTGTCTCCTTACCTCCCTTCCCTCGGGTGTATTGGGCAAAGATGTTGATAACCGTATGATTTTGACACCAAAATCGCGGGTCCTCTTCTCAAGTAGTTTTGAAAATTCTTTATTGTCCATCATTTAACTTTAGACGCTTTAGCTCACTTTAGGCACTTTCAACTTTAGTTCACTTTAGTCACTTTAGACACTTTAGCTCACTTATAATGCCGAGACTCCCGAGAAATTAAACCCATCCACCTTGATGGCGGGCGCCACCACGCCGGTGATGAAACGTCTCGAATAAACTGTTCCTTCTGAACAGATTCTTCGGTCTCTCGAAACAGCGCTGACACGGGAAAGTGCCCTGAGGACTGATTCCGTAAACCTCAGATTTTTGATCGGCATCTTGATCTCGCCTTCTTCAATCAAAAAGGTCCCATCACGGGTCATGCCGGTCAAAACCGCTTTCATCGGTTCGACCACATTGGTGTAATGAAAACGGGTGACATAGATCCCTTTTCGAACAGATCGGACCATCTCCTCCAGTGAGGATTCTCCTCCCTGCATAAACAGATTGATAGGAATGGGACCTTCGGTATTGGGTGCGATGAGGCCATGACCGGTCGAATTTTTTCCCTCACGATTTCCGGTGAAAGAATCGTAGGTCACCCCTTTGGCCACGCCTTCTTCAAAGAAGGTTACCCTTTGTTTTGGAATCCCTTCAAAATCGAAAGGAATCTGCAATCCTTCAGGGTCAAGGCCATCATCATAGATCGTCACCCTTGAATCGACCAGCTTCTTGCCAAACTCATTGCAGAAGAAGCTTCTTCCTTCCTGAACGGCCAGCGCATGAAACCCCAGATAGCCCAGAAAGGATAGGAGTTCGCTCACTGCATAGGGCTCCAAGATCACCTCATACTCTCCGGGTTCGATCTGAACCGGTTCCCCTCTCAAGGCCTTTTCAATCGCCTCTTTGGCTAAGGAGTCGATATCCAGTTGAGCGGGATCCCTCGACACATAACTGGCATATCCCGACCCTCCATCCTTCTCAACGATCAGATGAAAGACGAAATCTGAATATCTCTGATAGGCCTCCACTCCAAAAGAGCTGACCACTGCCACTTCAACCGCTCCGTTCGAAAAGGAGCCCGAGGCCTGCAATCTCTTCTCCTTCACCATTTTGAAAAGATCATTGATTACCTTCACCTTTCGATACGGGGTGAGAGAATTGATATTTTTATGAAAGGTGTTTATCTCCGGAACGGGTTGGGGTTGTTTTGGCAGGGAGACGAAGTCTTCATTGGGATGCTGGATCCTGGCGATGGAAATGGCCTTTTTAACTAAATCTCTGATTGAGGAACGGTCGAGGAAATTTGTTGTCAATACGGCGATTCTTTTGTCTATAACGACCCTGAGGATCAATGTCCTGTTCTTTTCTGCCACATGTTGATGGACCGATGATTTGGCAAAACGGGTGAGAGAAGAATCCTCCGTCAGGAGAAGGGCCTCGGTTTGATCAGCAGGAGATTCCTGAACCACATCTTTTAATAAGCGGAGGCAAGCTTCTTTTCCAGTCATTCTGTCAGCTCTCGCCCCTTCCTAAGTGAACTAAAGTTTTTTGGAATTTCAACTTTAGGCACTTCGAACTTTAGTCACTTTAGCTCACTTTTTTCCTGTAATCCGCCACAGCCGCTTTGATCGCCATCTCGGCGAGAATGGAGCAATGGATTTTCGAGGGTGGAAGTCCACCTAATTCTTTGACGATATCCTCATCCGAAATCTTAAGGGCTTCTTCAATCGTCTTTCCCTTGATCATCTCCGTTGCAAGGCTTGATGAGGCGATGGCCGCACCGCATCCAAAGGTGAGAAATTTGACATCGACAATCCGGTCCGACTCAACCTTGATGAAGAGCCGCATCGTATCCCCGCAGACAGGATTCTGAGCTTCTCCTGCTCCATCGGGGTTCGCCATCTCGCCCATATTCCGTGGATGGTTGAAATGGTCCATCACAATAGTATTATAAGGGCCTTTTGATTCTTCCATAGTGCAAAGGTATAAGTGCCTAAAGTGAACTGGTGAATTACACTAATGATAACGAATTCCACGAATAAAACCTATTCGTGTCATTTGCTGTCATTCGTGCTATTCGTTTCTATTTTCTTGGCAAACTCCTTCCCGAACTCAATGGCTTTTTGAATCTCTTCCGGATCGGGAATATACTGCGCAGTAAGTTCCTTCTCCCAGATGTCGAACTTCTCTTGTTCGAGACTTCTTCTCATCTCCTTGACCGCCCCTCCTCCCCATCCATACGATCCGAAGAGGCCAAAGAATTTTCCCTTCGGTCTCAGGCCTCTCATATAGGTCAGGAAATCCCCCATCGTCGGAAACATCCCGTTATTCAAAGTCGGAGACCCCAGCAAAACCCCTTTGGCTTCGAGCATCTCCTCGATAATATCACTGCGATGATTTGACCGAAGATGGAGGAGCTTTGCCTCCGCCCCTTCTTCAATCAAACCCTTTAAGATCGCTTTTGCCAGAACTTCTGTGCTGCTCCACATCGTGTCATAGACCACAAGGATCTTATTCCCAACCTTTCCCTTGCTCCAGTCTACATAAGCCTGAATGATTCGACCTGGATCTTTCCTCCAGATAAGGCCATGACTGGGCCCGATCATATCAATAGGGATTCCCATTTTGACCACTTCTCCAACCTTCTTCAAAATGAGTGGAGCCAGGGGCCAGAGGATATTGGCGAAATATTTTGCGGCATGCCTCATCACCTCGTCCCCTACCTCATCCTCGAATCTCTGGCAGGAAGCGATATGCTGGCCAAAGGCATCATTGGGCAACAGGACTCGATCCTCCTTCACATAGGTGAACATGCTATCCGGCCAGTGAAGCATCGGAGCTTCCACAAAGGCAAGTGTTCGACGACCAATCGAAAGAGTATCCCCTGTCTTCACGATTTTAAAATTCATCGTTCTCTTGTAATGCTTCTCCAGTCCCTTCTTTCCCCTTTCCGAAGTGATCACCACCGGATTCCCGATTCGTTCTACAATCTGAGGAAGCGAACTGGAGTGATCCATCTCCACATGATTTGAAATGACAATATCAATCTTTGAGGGATCGATGATCTCCGAAATCCGTCCCAGCATCTCTAAGTAGAAAGGCGCCTTGACCGTATCCACAAGGACATTCTTCTCATCCACAATCAGGTAAGCATTGTATGTGCTCCCGGAAGGTGTGGAATAACCATGGAAGTCCCTCACATTCCAGTCAATCGCCCCGACCCAGTAAATCCCCTTCTTCATCTCTACGATCTCCATCATGAACCTCCGCATCCCTATAAGTCATTTTTTCCTTAACCATAAAGAATTTCCCTTTAAAAATCAACCATCTTCTTAAAAAAATCCCATCAATCGAAAAGGATTGATGGGATGATGCATAAATCTCTCTTGCTAAACCCACTACATGGATTCATGCCTGTGCGGGAATGACATCAACCCATTCGACTCCCCGGTCTGAAGCCCGGGGTATGCTCAGGGTTGATACTGAGCGGCGCTTTTTACCCCGATTTAAAAATCGGGGTTTGGCGCCGTCGAACGTATCAAGGTCGAGTTTCTTCCCTCACTTCTTAATCTCGAGAGGCCTGCACAACTCCTCCTGAGCCACTGCCACCCGGCCACAGGCATCACATACATAATTCAATTTCACTATCTTGGGCTTGCAAACATGTCTCGGATTGCTCACCGTAATACCGCAGTACTCACAGGTATAGGCCTTCTTAACCTCCTGAGGGCTACAAAGGTGACCCTTTTCGGTAGTAACCATGCCGCAGGACTTGCATTTATAAACTTTTGCCTCTGGTTTTGCTGCCATTTTCCATTCTCCTTTCTAAATCCCCCCTAACCCCCTTCACTAAAAGGGGAAAGTTAATTATTTCTTTGTAAGGACCTCAAAAGAATCTAAAATATTCTTCATGTCCTCCCGGTCCTTACTCCCTTCCTTCTCCAATATGACATAGAGGATGAAGAGTTGATAAGGCTCTGTAAATCCGTAGATCCAGCCCTGCTCTCTCTTTATCCCCTTAATGGTATAGGTCGCATATTTCTTAGCCGCAAACTGAACGCCCTTTAGAGCAATGGGCTCTGTTGGACCAACCACCACTTCGATTCCTTTGCCATGCTCCTCTTCCAGTTCATGCTTAAAACTTCCCATGGCCGCTGTGGTAAGCCCTTCAATTTTTTCCTGGCTGAATTTCGCATATCTGCCTGCCGGTGTTAAATCGATCTGGATATTCGATTGTGTGGAAGGATTGAAGACAAAAACTTCCGACTCCTCCAACCCCGGTTTTTCGTAGCCCAATTCCAGCATAAAAGATGGAAATTCTGTGGCTATCTTCCAATGGGAAGGGGCAGAAACTTTAAACGGGAACCGGATGCCTGAAAATTGATTTCCTTCAATCTTCCCAACAGGGAGGCTGAGATCTTCCTTCATGGGTTCACGAATAGGAACTCCAGCGCATCCCGAAAGAACAAAAATGAGTAGAAAAATAAAAAATAGTCTTCTTTTCATTGTCTTTTTTACCTCCTTTGGAGATTTAAATAGCAATATCCATACCATAAGTCTCACCATTTGTATTGATTCATTAACTATTCGAATTAATAGAGACTGTTCCGAAAAAACTCGGAACTTAGCCAATTCAAGAATTCAAAAA
>JASEHH010000217.1 GCA_030017685.1 Thermodesulfobacteriota bacterium
AGAATGGGGATGGGAAAGAGGTTGATGACTCCGAGATTGATGCTGAGGATGGCCATGAAAAGCGCCAGGCTCAAGAGGCCTCTCCTCGCCTGTTCACCGGCCATCTGGGCGATCAGAATGGGACCTCCAATCGTCTTTCCCGGAATCACCCCCTGGATCAGTTTGACAATTCCGACCAGGGTCAACTTGATCCCCTGATAGGTTTGAATAAAACCATTCCCCAGGGCGACCAGAGGGTTGACCTTCTCGATGAGAACCTCACCCGAGTGGGTGATGCCGATCACAAAGGTGGACACCTCTTCTCCGAAAAGGTTTTTTACGGAAGAAGGTTTTGGGGTGACCCTGATCTCGAGCGTCTCGCCATTGCGTTTCACCCTGAGCATCAATTCCTTTCCCTGGCTACTGCGGATAATTCGAGAGAGGTCCTCCCATTTCTTCAAGTCCTGGCCATCGATGGAGAGGATGAGATCTCCCTTTTTGAGGCCTGCCGCCTCCGCGGGAAGACCGGGGTTGACCTCTCCAATTTTTGGCGGGGAGTAGGGAATACCGAAGAGATTGATTGTAGAGAAGAGAACGATGGCGAGAAAGAAGTTGAAGAAGGAGCCAGCGCCGATGATCAATGCCCGTTTCCATACCGGCTGGTTTGAGAAGGAGCGGCCGAGAAGCTCCTCCTTAACCTCCTCTTCAGGGTTCTCACCGATCATTTTAACAAAGCCTCCCAGCGGAACAGCGGCAATCTGATACTGGGTCTCTCCGATCTTTTTCCAGAATATTTTTGGTCCGAAACCGAGGGAGAAGGTGAGGACACCAACGCCCAATTTCTTGGCTAATAGAAAATGTCCCAGTTCATGGACGAAAACAAGAATTCCCAGAACAATGATGGTCGAGATGATAGTGGTCAACACAGTCTTTTCCCTCCGATGATGGTTTTTGCCTTTTCTCTTGCCCACTGATCGGCTCTCAGAATATCTTCGATCGTGCGGACCGTCTTGAGCTCATGCTCCTCCATCACCCTCTGGATGAGGAGGGGAATATCGGTGAATTTGATCGATCCTTCGAGAAAACCATTGACCGCCGCCTCATTGGTGGCATTGAGGATGGTGGGCATCGTCTCCCCGATCTCAATCGATTGGTATGCCAGCCGGAGACAGGGGAATTTTTCCGGGTCCGGGGGGGAGAAGGTGAGCGGTCCCACTTGAGAAAGATCGAGGGAATTCAGTTTCAGATCCATTCGTTGCGGAAAGGAGAGGGCATAGGAGATCGGAATCCTCATGTCAGCGATTCCCATCTGGCCGATGATGGAGCCGTCGATATACTCCACCATGGAGTGGACAACGCTCTGCGGATGGATCCGGACGATTATCTTCTCCACCGGGATGCCGAAAAGCCAGTGGGCCTCGATGACCTCCAATCCTTTATTCATGAGCGAGGCGGAGTCAATCGTGATCTTCCTTCCCATCTCCCAGTGAGGGTGATTAAGAGCATCCTTAACGGTGACCTCGTGGAGTTTGGAGAGCGGAAGGTTGAGAAAAGGCCCTCCTGAAGCCGTGAGAATGAGACGACGGATGTCCTCCTTCCTGTGGCCGAGCAGTGATTGGAAGATGGCGCTGTGTTCGCTATCCACGGGTAGGATCTGAACCCCTTTCTTCTTTGCCTCTTCCATGACAATCTTCCCCGCCATCACGAGAGGCTCTTTGTTGGCCAGGGCAATTGACTTTCCGGTTTTAATGGCGGAAAGGGTGGGGATGAGTCCCACTGCGCCGACAATAGCTGAGACGACCTGAGTCACCTCTGGATGGGTCGCCACACGGATGAGCCCTTCCACTCCATAGACCACTTCAACATCCGCCCCGGCAAGGCCCTTCTGAAGTTCTCCGGCTACCTCTCGATTGAGGACCGAGACAACTTTGGGTTGAAATCGGAGGATCTGCTCTTTGAGAAGCTCGATGTTGAGACCTGCGGAGAGACTGACGACTTCAAATCGCTCCGGAAATTGACGGACGATATCAAGGGCATTGACCCCGATCGAGCCCGTGGAACCGAGGATGGCCAGACGTTTCATGGGGTCTCCTTTAAGAGAAGAGGGAGGATATAGTAGAAAAAAGGAGTGGAGAAGAGGAAACTATCGATGCGGTCCAGCACCCCGCCATGCCCCGGGAAGAGAGACCCTGAATCCTTTACCTGGGCGCTTCGCTTAATCATCGACTCAGTGAAATCTCCCAATTGGCCAAGAATTCCCATTCCGATGGTCACGAGGATGCAGACTCCTTTGTTAAAGTCGGGGAGGAACAGAGAAGCATAGAGCAGGCCAATGACGACCGAGCCGACGATTGCTCCCAGAAGACCCTCATAAGTCTTATTCGGGCTGATCTTTGGATAGAGTTTATGTCTGCCGAAAAGCGTTCCGCTGAAGAGGGCGATGATGTCCCCGGCCCAGACCGTAATGATCAGGAAGAGAACCCATGTCCTCCCATCTGTCTGGTTTCGAATGAGGATGATATGGGAGAGAAGAAATCCGACATAGAAAATCCCGAAAAGGGTGATCCCTAAATTGGAAATGACAGAGGAGAGGCGCTCGGCGGTGGCCATGTAAAGGATACAGAGAAGAAGAAGCGTGAGGACGAGGAATGGGGAGAAACTCGTTGCCTCTCCATAGACGAAAAGGATGGAGAGGATCAATCCCAGTCCAATTCCGGTGAGACGCTGGATTTGCCTGGATTGAGGAAGGGCGAGGTTGTTAAATTCGAGAAGGCCGAGAAGGATGGTGATGAGAACCATCAGGGCAAAAAGGATCTGATGCCCTAAGGCAATCAGAAGGACAAAGGGAGGGATAATGATAAGCGCTGTCCAGATCTTCTTTTTTTCGATTTTGGCCATC
>JASEHH010000218.1 GCA_030017685.1 Thermodesulfobacteriota bacterium
TCCATGAACTCTATTTTGAGAACCTTGGAGGAAAAGGGGCGCTCAACAAGGATGGCAAACCGGGAAAGAAGCTAACCGAAGAATTTGGAAGTTATGAGAACTGGGAGGCCGACTTCAAAGGGGTGGGCACGATGAGGGGTATTGGCTGGGCCATCCTCTATCAGGACCCGGTCAGCGGAAGATTGATCAACCAGTGGATCAACGAACATGATGTCGGTCATCCGGCGGGTTGTATTCCTCTCTTGATCATGGATGTCTTTGAGCATGCCTTTATGACCGATTATGGTTTGAAACGGGCAGACTATATCGCGGCCTTTTTTAAAAATATCAAATGGGAGGCCGTGGAAGGCCGAATGAAGTAATGAATTTCTGAACGATTCACCCCTCACCCCTGCCTACCGGCAGGCAGGCTTCCCCTCTCCCCTCCGGGGAGAGGGATGGGGCGGTGGGCTCTCCTTAAGTCTTTTCAATTTTTCCTCTGCCAGACGTAAGGTCTCCATCTTTTTCGGAAAGCAAAAACGGACCTTCGTGGTTCCGAGAGAGGGATGGCTGTAAAAACTGCTGCCAGGAACAGTGGCCACACCTGCCTTTTCCACCAGATACCTTGCAAAAGTCAGATCATCCGAAAAACCGAAATGGCCTACGTCAGTCATAATGTAGTAGGCCCCATTAGGCAGATAGACTTTAAATCCAGCCTCCTCTAATACGTGTGCAAGAAAATCTCTTCTCTCCTGATATTCCCTGGCAAGAGTCTGGTAATAACTTCGATCTATGCGCAGAGCAGCGGCGGCCGCTTCCTGAAGAGGGTGAGGCGCTCCGACTGTTAAGAAATCGTGAACCTTGCGGATGGCGGCTGTTAAAGAAGGGGAAGCAATGGCCCAGCCCACTCGCCAACCGGTGAGGCTGTAAGTCTTGGAGATGGAGTTGATCGTGATGGTCTGGTCTCGCATGCCAGGCAGGGAGGCGATGCTGATATGCTTGGCTCCATCATAAAGAATGTGTTCATAAATCTCGTCGGTCACGGCGACGACACCCCATTTCAGACAGAGATCGGCGATAAACTGAAGTTCTTCCAGCGAAAAGACTTTACCTGCGGGGTTATTGGGAGTATTGAGGATGATGGCTCTGGCCTTGTTACTAAAAGCACGGGTCAGCTCTTTTTCATCGAAATGCCAATCCGGTTCATGGAGAGTGATAAATCGCGGTTTTGCTCCGCAGAGGATGGTGTCCGGGCCATAGTTCTCATAAAACGGCTCAAATACAATGACTTCTTCACCAGGATTGACAATGGCCATCAGCGAAGAGATCATTGCCTCAGTTGACCCACAACAGACCGTGACCTCTCTTTCGGGGTCTATGGTGACGCCATTATACCAGGCGAACTTTTCGGCTATAGCCTGACGGAGATTAATCGTTCCCCAGGTGATCGCATACTGGTTAAAATCTGCCCGGATGGCTTCTATCGCGGCCTCTTTGACTTCAAGGGGAGCCGGAAAATCAGGGAAACCCTGAGCCAAATTAACGCCCTGATGCTTGAGACAGATCCGGGTCATCTCCCGGATCACCGATTCGGTGAACTGGAGGGCCTTTTCGGAAGAAAATTCTTTCACCATATGATTTTTTACCTTCTCCTTTTCCGAAAGATGTTATTAATATAAATGAGTCAACCTTAATGCGGTAGACAGCGGTCAGATCATGCCTCCGCTCTTTGGAGAGTGTTATGGGGTCAAATCATTGCGGGCCGTTGCCCAAATCTGATCCTGCATCCTATTTTTCAGCGGATGATTTTCCCGGACCAGAGGTCTTCCAAAAAGACTCTCCAGGGGAGGATTTCTATCCTGGCCGTAACCGAGCGGGGTTGTGGATCACAGGATACCAATATGCGACGGCGAGATCTGTATTCCTCCCCGAAGGCGGTCAGCCCCTTGAGATGTTGGGGCTGGGCAGAACTCGTCCCTTTAACCTCGATGACGACTTCGTGGTCCCCCAGGATGAAATCGACTTCCAACTGGGAGGCTGTTCGCCAGTAAGAGATCGAATAATGCAGTCCCGAGTAACTGGCATAAGCGGACAGTTCCATGAAAAGGAAGTGTTCGAATGCCCTCCCGAAGAGTTCGGATCCCGTTTCAACGCGCCCGCGTTTGGTCAGGATCCCAACCACTCCAACGTCAAAAAAATAGAAACGGGGAGCAAGAATGACGCGTCGTTTGGGCCGTTTCTGATAGGCGGGGATGAACTTTCCCAGGAGCGTATCTTCAAGGATCTGGTAATAGGATTTTACTGTAGGAGCGCTCACCCCACATTCCCGGGCAATGTTGGTAAACTGGATCATTTCTCCGTTGCCCATCGCTGCGATTTCAAGAAAACGGCTGAAACCTGGGATGTTCCGGGTAGCTGCTTCAGCAGCGATTTCTTCCTGAAGATAATCTCCCACATAAGCTTCCAAACGCGTACGGGCCATATTGCTGCCGTAATGGGGAGGCAGAAGTCCGTCATTCAACGCTTTTTCAAGGGAGAAATCGGGGATTTCGGGGAACACAAGGGGAAAAAGTTCATAGCGGATGGCGCGCCCTCCAAGCAGGTTGGCATGTCCCCGCCGTAATTTTCTGGCGCTTGATCCACAAAGGATAAAGCTCAGCTTGGCGTTTTCTATAAGCCAATGAATTTCATCTAAGAGATCCGGAACTTTTTGGACCTCATCTATAACGACAGGTCTGTCTTTAGTATCTGCACGCCTGGCCAAAGCCAGACATTCTTCCCGGAGCAAAGAAGGCTGATGCATAAGACGCCGATACTCGTCGGAAAGGAGCAGGTCATAGCGTTTGGAGGT
>JASEHH010000087.1 GCA_030017685.1 Thermodesulfobacteriota bacterium
ATAATCAATTTACAACGATCGGTGACCAGGGATATGCCCTGGAAGCCGAAGCGCTCAAACCCTATTCAACCGGAATGCTCTCCTGCTTCGGTTGTCCTGCCCATTGCCGTCATCGCTATTCCCTCACAGAAGGAAGATATAAGGGGACAAAGGGTGAGGGACCCGAATATGCATCCATCGGCTCTTTGGGAACCAAACTGGGAAACCTTGATTTGGAAAATATCATCTATGCAACCGAACTCTGCAATCGCTATGGCCTGGACACCATTTCCACAGGCTCTTACATCGCCTGGGCGATGGAACTGTACCAGAGAGGATTGATCGATAAGAAATGGACAGAGACCCGATTAAATTGGGGAGATGGGGAATCCATTCTTGAACTTCTCCATCAGATTGCACAGAGAAAGGGATTTGGAAATACTCTGGCGGAAGGTTCTTTTGCAAAGAAGATTTTTGGAGAGGGCTCAGGAGATTATCTCCTCGATGTAAAAAATTTCCCTATCGAGATGACCGATGAACGATTGCCAAAAAGTTTTGCATTAGGGATGGCGACTTCCACTCGAGGGGCCTGCCATATGAGAAGCCGGCCTTCCCTCGATGTTCTGGGGCTTCCGGAGAAAGTATTGAAAAAGATCTACGGCGGCCCTGTGAGCAGCCGATTCTCCTCCTATTCGGGCAAAGGAAGAATGGTCTGGTGGCATGAGCTCCTGAATGCCGTATCAGACTCCTTGGGTTTCTGTCGTTTCCTCACGGTTTTTTCAAGTCCCCATGCCCCCCAGTATAAGCAATTTTCTAAACTGATCGCCCTTTCGGCAGGGCTCACGATCACCCCAAAAGAATTAAAGACCATCGGAGAAAGAATCTATACCCTTGAAAGAATGATGTTGGTCAAGGACGGGATCTCTCGCCGGGAGGACACTCTTCCTAAAAGGTACTTTGAAGAACCCATTCCAGAAGGGCCGGCCAGAGGAGAGGTCATCTCAAGAGAAGAATTTGACGGAATGTTGGATGAATATTACCAGCTTCACGGTTGGAACAAGAAGGGGATCCCAAAAAAAGAGACTATGAAAAAGCTGGGACTTATGGCATAAGAATTAAACTATTGCTTAAGAATCCTTTTGGCGTGAAGGGAAAAAGATTTGTGAAAACAGTGCCAGGTAATGTCATTCCTGCGGAAGCAGGAATCCAGTTTTCATTGGCAGATACTTTCATACAAATCATTCCAGGTTGGGTTATTTTTTTCAATCAGTTCCAGTTTCCAGACCCTTTTCCATCTCTTTATCTGTTTTTCTCTCTTGAAAGCAGATTCCCAAGATTCATGAATTTCATACCAAACCAGACGATGAACGCTGTATTTCCGGGTGAAACCATCAACCAAATTATTTTTATGTTCGTATACACGCTTAATAAGGTCAGACGTCACCCCTGTATACAAAGTGCCATTTCGTTTGCTGCAAAGAATGTAAGCGTAAAACTCTTTCAAATAATTCCTCTGGATTCCCGCTTTCGCAGAGATTTTAAAGGTGCAGTTTATTTTACGTTTAGGCCATCTCTTTCTATTTTAGCTGAGAATTAGGCCGCAATTGTGTCCAATTAATTATGGCGGTTTTCTTAAAAACATGACTCCCAAAAGCCTATTTTTAGGGTATTCCATGTTCTACCAAAAAACTCGGCTCCAGAAATTACCGCCATATTTTATTTTACTACAAATGCGGCGAGTCAATCCATTGTCTCGAATATGTCTAATGCGCCAGAAAAGAAATGTAAAATTATGTGCCACCTTAAAATCTCTGCTTTCGCGGGAATGACGGAATGATACAGTTATGATGATTGAAAAATATTTTTTGTCATGAAAAACATAACAATTTATACATTATCATATGACAAAGGTACGAATGAAAATCAAGATTGATTCCCAAAAATGCAGCGGTTGCCATCTCTGTGAAATGGTCTGTTCCCTCTTTCATTCGGGGATCATCCATATAGAAAAATCAGCCATTCGTATTCAAAAAGACGATCTCGATACGAGCCTCAATACCCCTCTTCTCTGCCGCCAATGTAAGGAAATGAAATGTCTCGATGGGGAGGAAGGGGTGAATACTCAGGAGAGGAAAAAATTTATCTGGAGCCCTAATAGAGCAGAACGGTGCCCTTTTGATGCCTTAACGATTCTCGGCGAGAACGCTTATCACTGTAATCTGTGTCTGGGAAATCCTCAGTGCATTAAGGTCTGCACGACAGGAGCGTTCACCTTTTCAAAATGAATCCCATCACCATTCCAAGATCGGAGCATCCGATTTCAAGATCCATGATTGACGAAGAGGCCCTGAAGGTTCTCTACCGTCTCCACCGGCACGGATTTTTATCCTGTCTCGTCGGAGGAAGCGTCCGGGATCTTCTCCTCGGAAAGGCCCCGAAGGATTTTGATGTCGCCACGAATGCTCACCCTCACGAGATCCATGCCCTTTTTAAAAACAGCCGGATCATAGGCCGACGGTTCAGGCTGGTCCATGTCTTCTTTAAAGGGGGAAAGGTGGTTGAGGTCTCCACTTTCAGAAGCCACTCTGAATTTGAAGAGACCCTGACCGATGACGGGCAGATTCTCAAGACTGACAGCTTTGGCACCCCCGAGGAGGATGCCCTGCGCCGCGACATCACGATCAATGGCCTCTTCTACAATATTGCGGATTTCTCCATCATTGACTATGTCGGTGGGATAGCGGACCTTCAGAAAAAGGTTATCCGGACCATTGGCGATCCTGATGAAAAATTTAAGCAAGACCCTGTCCGGATGATCCGGGTCATCCGTCATGCCGCGCGCACGGGGTTCCATATCGAAGAAAAGACCTATCAGGCCATCCTGAACCACCGGGAAGAGATAAGAAAATGTTCTCCCTCCAGGGTTCGGGATGAACTCCTAAGGGAATTGAAAGAAGGCGCCTCAACATCTTCTCTCCGGCTGATGATCGAAACCGGACTGATCTTCTCACTCTTTCCGGACCTCAGAAGGGCTTTGGGAGATGATGCAATTTCGGGGAAAAAGAACCGGGACTTTCTTCTTTCCCTCTTTAGCCTCCTGGACCGGTTGATGAAGGCAGGTCATATCATTCCTGAATCGACTCTCCTGGCCTGCTTCGTTTCTCCCTTCATTCGGGCGCTTCCCTCCGAGCATCCCTTCCTCGGAAAGAGAGAACAGTCTCATTACCGCACACAAACGATCCGGTGGGCCGTCCACCACCTTCTCAATCCCTTCTCGTTTCCAAAAGGGGCAAAGGAGATGACCATTCTGATATTGACGGCCCAATCGAATTTAAGGTATTCCATTCAGAAGGGAGTGGTGCCTAAGCGATTTCGGATAAAGAAATATTTTAAGGAAGCCGTTCTCTTCTTCGGAATCGAAGCGGAGGCAGCAGGGAGGAAAATACCGCAGGTGATTCGCAGGGCAGTGCCTTCTGACCTTTTACCCTGGTGGCCAAAAGAATTTAGGAGCAGGAGGAAGTTTAATCAGAATGAACCTTAAAATCATAGGCCTCGCGTAAGGTGTCACTGATCTCTCCTAAAGTGGCTTTTTGATCTACGGCTTCGAGGATCGTCTGGAAAAAGTTGCTGTTGGGATGATGCTTCACCTGATGGTAAAGATTTTCCAGGGCTCGCTTAACCTGGTCTCCGTTTCTTGACTCTTTGTATTCTCTTAAATATCGTATCCGTTTCTCCTGCATATCGGAGGCCTGGCGGAAAATGTTGATCTTGACTTCTTCGTCCTCATCCCGCTCCATATTAACCCCTACCTGTATTTGCTCCCCTGCCTCCAATTGGCGTGCATATTCATACCGTGCCTCATTGATCTGTTTTTCAATCCATTGAGATTTAAAACATTCGAAGAAGCCTCCCCTCTTTTCGATCTCCTCCATCAGGGCCAGGGCACGCTCCTCAATTTCATCCGTCAGTTTTTCGATCGCATAAGACCCTCCAAGAGGATCAGCGCTCCGGCAAACCCCCGTCTCATAGGCAATGACCTGTTGAGTTCGAATCGAAAGGATGTGGGATTCCTCCGTGGGAAGGGCATACGCCTCATCATAAGAAGTGGTATGGATCGACTGACTCCCTCCAAGGACAGCAGCAAGAGTCTGAATGGCTGCCCGCACGATATTATTCAATGGCTGCTGGGCGGTGAGGGGCAACGATGAGGTCTGAATGGCTGTTCGGAACCAACAACTCCTTTCATTTTTGGCATGGAAGGTATCCTTCATGAGATGAGCCCAGATCCGACGCATCGCCCGAAGCTTCGCAATCTCTTCCAGAAAGTCGATATGGGCGCTCGTGAAAAAGGCTATCCGGGGCCCAAGTTGGTCGATCTCCATCCCTCGCGCCAGGAGATGGCGAATATACTCGGATACCAGAGAGAAGGAAAAGGCGATCTCCTGGGCCGCATTGATCCCGGTCTCTCTCATATTGTAAGCATTGATATTGAGGATGTTCCATCTCGGGATATTCTTGATGCAATATTCCATTACATCGCCTGCGATCTTGAGGGTGGGGTCCAAGGGAAAAAAATGCGTCCCGGATTGATAGGTCGGACCTACGAGTTGGCTGATCGCACAGTTCATGATTGTTCCGATGAGGCCGGAAGCCTCTACGTTTTGCTTCCTGGCAACGAGAAGATACATCGCCATAATGATGGCTGAATAGGGAGGATTCACGATCAAAGTCGTACTCACCTTGTCCAGAGGGATTCCATGGAAAAGGGTCTCCATATCCTCCAACGTGGCCACTGAGGTTCCGACCAATCCTACGTTCCCTTCTGCTAAGGGATGATCGGGATCGAGACCCAGTTTGGTCACCACATCGAAATCGATGTTCAGCCCGGTCATGCCTTTACTCAGGAGCAGGTGAATTCGCTGGTTACTCTCCTCCGGGGTTCCAAATCCGCTCTGTTGTCTCCTGGTCCAAAGCCGGGATCGGTACATATCCGGATGAATTCCCCGGGTAAAAGGGAAAACTCCGGGAGGAGGCTCCTCATGAGGACGATCATCTCGTTGGTAGAATTCCTTCATCTCGATCCCGGATAGAGTTCTGAAATGAGGAAGTGTCTCGCCCTTCAGATAACGGTCATACTGAATCTTATCTGAGGCCTTCATAAGTTTCTCCTTGGATATTGATTCACGAAGCCCTTAATGCCCACCTTCAAACTCTCTATGGTCAAGGACTCGTTTTGCCTTCCCTTCGTATCGAGGCAATGATCCGGGTGGATGTAAAACCACCTCAACGTTCATTCCCAAGCGTCCATAAACTCCCTGGCCAATCTTTTCCTCAATCGCCTTTTTCTGACTCATATCCTGCCAGATGTCAGGTTGGACTTCGGTATGGACAGTCAGTTTGTCCAAGCTTTCCCTCGGGCGGTCAATCACGATTTGCCAGCCATCCCCGATCCCCGGGGTTGAATTTAGAATCTCCTCGATCTGAGATGGAAAAACCAACGTACTTCTCACCTTCAATACATCATCGGTTCGACCCGTAATCCGCTGAATCCTGGGGTGGGCTGCTCTTCCGCAAGGGCATCCGAAAGGATTCTCTGATAGGGCTGATAGATCACGGGTTCGCCAGCGGATCAATGGAGTTGCCTCCCGGGTGAGGGTGGTAACCACCAATTCTCCCTCCTGACCTGGTTCAAGCCTCTTTCCTGTAGCCGGATCAATCACTTCAACAAAATAATGATCTGCCAGTATATGGAGTTCGCAGGATTCCCTTGAAAATTGACAGCTGTGGCCAACCGTAGGACCTCCAAGCTCGGTGATCCCATATCCCTCATGCCATTCGAATTCTTCCGGCATGAGAGTTTCAACCCGGCGCCTCAGGGCCGGGGCAGCGGGTTCACCTCCAATATGACTGGTCCGAAGCTTCCAGTCCTTTTTAGGGTTAATGCCGTTTTTCTGGGCTACATCGACTAAGTAGCTCACAAAAGAAGGGGTCGTGCTAATGGCTTGAAATCCCAGATCCTTTAAATACTGTATCGCAGCCAATGTCCTTCCAGGACCAGCAGGAAAAATGATAGCCCCGATGGCCTCGGCTCCTGCATCCATACCCGGCCCTCCCATAAAAAGCCCATAACCAGCGCATTGATAGATGAGGTCGTTTCGGCGAAATCCCATGCCAGTAAAGATTCGACCCATCTGTTCCCGAAGGGTTTCCATCCAGTCCCTCCGGGTGAAACCCACGAGTGTGGGAACGCCAGTCGTTCCTGAAGAGGCCGCAAACCGATGGATCCGATCCAGAGGCACCCCAAGAAGGCCATAGGGATACAAGACTCTCAGGTCTTTTTTCTCCGTAAATGGAAGGATGGTCAAGTCTTCTGTGGTCTGGATGTGCTTTGGTTTGATGCCATTCTTATCGAAGAGGTCTTGGTAATAGGGAACCTCGCGATAGCATCGATCCACCAAGGCGCGAAGCCGCTCATTCTGGATTTCACGGAGTTTCTGGGAGGGGATCGTATCGAATTCGTTAAAAAAGTCGGACATATTCATTCCCTCGCTTCCCTCGCCTTTCCCTCTCCCCGCTGCGAGACGGAAAAAGTGAAAGGATGGTTTATGCTGCAATCAGCTCATTCACTTTGCGAATGATCGTATCTCGCATCGTGCCAGGAGTAAAAATTGCGGAAACACCCATGTCTTTCAAAGCCTTTACGTCGTCAGGAGGAACAACTCCGCCGACAATGAGCTTCTTATCCTCTAAACTATTTTGGCGTAGCAGTCGCAACAACTTCCGGCAATAGAAGAGGTGCTCCCCGCCCAAAAAACTGCACCCGATGAGGTCTGCGTTCTCCTGGAGGACCGCCTTGACCATTCCTTCAGGGGTATTATAGAGCCCTAAGTAAATCACCTCGAATCCGGCATCGGCCAACCATTTCGATACGATCCGGATCCCATTGTCATGGCCATCCAGGCCGATTTTTCCAATGAGAATCCGTTTATTCTTTTTCATATCCCCTCCCCAAATGAAAATTGATCCAGTTCTTAGGTTAAGGTTACGGTTACGAAGCCCGTTTCGGTTACTGGTCAGGGTTACGTGTAAAGAATTAAGAGACGACAAACGTAACCATTTATTAACGATACGGGCCTCGTTACCCTTACCGTTAGACTTTATTTTCTATGCAATTACCCTTAAATATAGTGAACCTTAAAATCATAGGCCTCGCGCAAGGTGTCACTGATCTCTCCTAAAGTGGCTTGTTGCCCTACGGCTTCGAGGATCGCCTGGAAAAAGTTGCTATTGGGATGATGCTTCACCTGATGGTAAAGGTTTTCCAGGGTTTGTTTGGCCTGACCTTTGTTTCTTGACTCTTTATATTCCCTGATATAGTGAATCCTTTTTTCCTGCATATCGGAGGCCTGGCGGAAGATATTGATCTTGACCTCCTCATCCTCCTCCCTCTCCATGTTGACCCCCACCTGGATCTGTTCCCCTGTTTCTAATTGATGGGCATACTCATATCGGGCTTCATTGATTTGATTCTCAATCCATTGAGACTTGAAACACTCCAAAAACCCCCCTTTCTTCTCAATCACCTCCATCAGGTTTAGCACGCACTCCTCAATCTCATCTGTTAATTTTTCGATCACATAAGAGCCTCCGAAAGGATCTGCGGTGCGGCAGACGCCCGCTTCGTAGGCGATGACCTGTTGAGTTCGGATGGCGAGCACCTGTGCCTCTTCTGTGGGCAGGGCATAGCCTTCGTCATAGGAGGTGGTATGGACGGACTGGCTTCCTCCCAAAATGGCGGCCAGTGTCTGGATCGCCGCCCGCACGATATTATTCAGAGGTTGCTGTGCGGTCATAGGAAGAGAGGAGGTCTGAACTGCAATTCGACACATGCAGCTTCTCGGATCTTTGGCGCCGAAGGTATCCTTCATGAGGCGAGCCCATATCCGGCGCATTGCCCTCAACTTGGCGATCTCCTCCAAAAAGTCTATATGGACGCTGGCAAAAAAGGCCATGCGTGGAGCAAACCGGTCAATCTCCATCCCCCTTGCCAAAAGGCGGCGAATATACTCTGATGCCAGACAAAAGGCATAGGCAATCTCTTGAATGGCATTCACTCCCGATTCTCTGATATTGCGGGGATTGATATTGATGATATTCCACTTTGGGCTGTGGTTGATACAATATTCCATCACGTCGCAAGCAATTTTAATCGCCGGGTCGAGCGGAAAAAAATGTGTTCCGGATTGGTAGGTCGGACCGACCAATTGTGTGATGGCGCAGTTCATGATCGTCCCGATTAGACCGGAGGCATCCACTCCCTGCTTTTTCGCAACCAGGAGATACATCGCCATGATGATGGCCGAATAGGGAGGGTTCACAATCAGGGTTGTGCTCACCTTGTCCAAAGGGATTCCGTGAAAAAGGGTCTCCATATCTTCGAGGGTGGCAACGGAGGTTCCTACCAGACCCACATCCCCTTCCGCCAGGGGGTGATCCGGATCCAGGCCCAGTTTGGTGGGAATATCAAAGTCAATGTTAAGCCCCGTCATCCCTTTATTCAAAAGGAAATGAATGAGGCGGTTGCTCTCTAAAGGGGATCCGAATCCGCTTTGCTGCCTCCTCGTCCATAGCCTGCCTCGATACATATCCTTGTAAATCCCCCGGGTAAAGGGATGGACTCCTGGCGGGGGCTCATCATTTTGCTTGTCATCCCGTTGATAAAACTCCTTCATTTCAATCCCTGAAAGGGTGCGGAAATGAGGAAGTTTTTCACCCTTCAAATATCGATCGTATTGAACTTTATCTGAGATCTTCAACACTGTCTCCTTATTTTGATGAAGAGATTTCTCTTTCCGATGGGGAAAGCCGAAAGGCCCTCGCTCCTAAAGTCTCTTAGGAATATTAAGAGAAAGGACCTCGCCTTTTCAACAGATTGAGTAATTGGATACACTGACCGTATCAATAAATCTCGAATAGAGATGGGAGGAAAGTGATGAGCTGTGGAAATACGAACAGCAGAGCCGCACAAAGGATCATGCCAATTAAAAAGGGATAAACCCCGCTGTAAATCTCACCAAATGGCACTTTGGTGATATTCCTAACCACAAAGACATTGACCGCCACAGGAGGAATAACCACGCCGATCATCACAAAAATATGGAGGATGACGCCAAACCATATGGGATCGTAACCCAGTTTGAGGACGATAGGAAAGAAGATTGGAGTGGCCAGGACCATAAAGGCGAGATCATCGATAAAAGAGCCTCCCAATTCATAGATAAGCAGAATGAAAATCATCACCACGAAAGGTGGATAGGGGAGTTGCCCGACCCAATCTGCAGCCATGATGGGAATCTTTGTCACGACAAGAAAATGACCCAGGATGGTGGAGCCTGCAATAAGCATCAAGACCATACAGGCGGTGCGAAGGGATTCTGCAACCGATTTGATAAACCCTTCAAAATTGAGGTCCCTTTTAATAACGGACAAAAGAAGGACAGCAAACGTCCCGGCGCTCCCTGCCTCTGTCGGAGTAAAGAAACCCTTGGCCATCCCACCGGTCACGATGACGAAGATCAGGATGACCCATATCACCTCTTTGAGCGATACCCACCTCTCCTTCCATGACGATTTTTCACCCTTAGGGCCCAAGGATGGATTGATCTTGCACCATCCGTAAATGATGGAAATAAACAATAAAGAGACGATCAATCCTGGAACAGTTGCGGCCAGAAATAATTTGCCGATGGATGTTTCAGTAATCATGCCATATACAATAAGGGTGACGCTCGGTGGGATGAGACTGCCAAGAGTACCCGAGACAGCAATGATCCCTGTCGAGAGTTTCTTGCTGTAATGATATCGATCCATCTCGGGATAAGCCACACTGCCGAAGGTTGCTGCCGTGGCAATTGCCGATCCCGTAACAGTTCCGAAGGCGGCCGCCCCTCCCACAGTGGCCATGGCCAGTCCTCCGGGTATATGTCCGATAAATCTGTAAGAAGTATCATACAGTCTCTTTGCAATCCCTGCATTAAAGGCGATCTGACCCATGAGGACAAAGAGGGGAATCACGGTAAATCCATAATTAGCAAATACATCGAAGATATCCTTGGCCAAGAGGTTTAACCCGGCCTTGAAGGAGACAATATAGCTGAACCCGAGAAAACCAACGAGTGCCATGGCAAATCCCAATTCGATCCCGGTGAGGAATAAGGCCATCACAACGGCTAGACCTAAAATTCCAATCGTCACTTCATTCATATTTCCCTCCGGAGATCTTTAAGATATCACACAGGAGCACAAGACACTGGATAAAACAGGCCACTCCCAACCCATAAGCAACCGGGTAGAAAGGAAGGGTTAAAGTGGGGGAGACTTCTCCTGCTTTTTTGAGATCCATTCCATACTTGATCAGATTCCAGCCAATCATGGAGAAAAGCCCTATCCCCAGGCATCTCGTAAAGAGTTGGAAGACACTTCTTGTCTTTTTAGAGAATCTTAAAATAAGAAAATCCGTATAGACATGTCCCTTCACCCAGGTTGTAAAAGGGATGGAGAAGCCGATCACGACTGCCCCAGAGAAGGCTACGATCTCATAAGTCCCAATGATCGGTCTTCTAAAGGACCTTAAAATAATATCAGCAACCGTCAGAAACATGATGAATACAAGGCTGACACCCCCAATAAAATTGATGCTGCGGCTCAGTTTCCACACCTTATCCAAAAACCATCCCATAAATAGCTCCTCTTATTAAATGGCTCAAAAAGTCTAGCGGTAAGGGTAACGAGGCCCGTATCGTTTATATAAGGCTACGTTTTTCGTCTTTAAATTCTTTTTACGTAACCGTTACCGAATTACGAAACGGGCTTCGTAGCCGTAACCCTAGCCTAATAACTTAATCAATTCAAATTATTCAAGGGTGTCATCCCCTCATGAATAATTTTGTAGAAAAGATGGATGGGTCAAAATGGTGAAATTAAAAAGGGGAAGGAATCCAACCCTTCCCCTTTCTTACCCCATTGTCCTATTTTTGATATTTATAGAGTGTCTCGAGATAGAATCTCAGCACTTCATCTCCTGGTAAGCCCTTATCCTTCATGCTCTTCACGTATTCATCATAGAGGGGCTTGAGCGCCCTTTCCCATTTTCGGTTCTCATCCACTGAAAGGGCGATGATCTTATTGCCTCTTTGAATTGTAAAATCTTTTCCTGCCTTATCAATTTCATCCCAACCCTTTCCATGTTTCTCAATCCACTCGACGTTGACCTGTTCGATGATCTTCTGGACATCCGGAGGCAAGGCATTCCACTTATCCTTATTCATGGCTATGAAAAAGGCAGAGCTGTAATACATGCCCGGGGCTTCCGTGGTAAATTTTACCACCTCTCCCCACTTCCATGCTTGAAGAGCTTCATAGGGGGCAATCGAGGCTTCGACTACGCCTCTGCTCAAAGCCTCATAGGTTTCACCCATGGCCATGGCTACAGGAGCTCCTCCCAGGGTGGTTACAATTTTTGTAACTGCGCCAAAGGCACGAACCTTCATCCCTTTGAGATCCTCAAGTTTTTCGACAGCTTTTTTAGTATGAAGGAGCCCGGGCCCATGGGCATGCATATACATCATCTTGACATCATCAAATTCCTTTGGCTTAAATTTGGCTATGTATTCATTGATCACCTTCGTGATGGCCCATCCATTTTTGTGGCCTAAGGGGAGTTCAACGACCTCTGTCAAAGGAAATCTTCCTCTTGTGTAGCCACAGACCGACATGCCGACATCGGAGAGTCCCTTCACTATTCCATCATAAACTGCGGGCGCAGGGGTGAGTGTGCCGCCATAGTGCATCGTGACGACCACTCTTCCATTGGTCCTCTTTTCGATCTCTTTTCCCCATTCCATAGCCAGCACACTATGCTTATGAGGAGCAGGGAAAAAGATGGAGTAACTGAGTTTTATCTGCGCAGAAGCAGGAGAAACGAACAGTAACCATCCAAAAATCGAAACGCATAATACTAAAGAGATGAGCTTAAAACTTCTCATGACACCCTCCTTTCATTTTTTGTTCCGTTATCCCAAAATGACTCAATTCGAATTTGTCTCTTTTCTTAGGATCACCTCCTTCTCATCAGAAAATGTCCTCTTATGAGGGATTCTGCTTTATACGACGAAAAATAATTATTCAAATTAAATGGATTTTGACTCCTCCCATGTCCTTTTGAGAATTTTTTAACAAGTATAATGGGTAGATTATTTTTGTCAAGTCATTTTTAAGTGGTGTGATTTTTAATGGTGTTCACAGAAAACGAAAATTGACAAAGATTTTTGAATCTGATAAGAATCAAACCATTTATTCAAGGAATCCAGTCGCTGGGAGAAAACGAATGAACCTTGCCACCAACCTGGAAAGATCCGCCCTGTTCTTTCCGGATCGACCTGCTATCAGCGAAGCCGGCCGTGAGATGACCTATGGAGAGCTGAATCAAAAAGCAAATCGGGTAGCCACCGCATTGATGAAGATGGGGGCAAAACCCGGCGATTTTATCGGTCTCTGTGCTCCAAATTCTTCTGATTGGATTATCTTTTACTTTGGTGTGCTCAAGGCAGGAGCCGTTGCCGTCACTCTGTCCAGTCTGTTGACGGGAGATGAACTATCCTTCTTACTCAATCATTCCAGGCCGAGATTCATCTTCACCTTTGACGAAAAACTGAATGACCTCATGCGAATCAAAGATTCTTGCGGGTTGGAGAAACTCATCTGCCCGAAGGGCGATCTCGATTTGAACAGGATGCTCGATATCGGAACATCCTCTTTTAAGGCTGTAGATCGGAACCGTGCCGATATGGCGGCCATCCTCTATACAGGAGGCACGACCGGAACGCCCAAGGGCGTCATGCTGAGCCATGAGAATATCATCGTCTCGTCCCACAACATCATGTTCTATGAGCATTCCAATGAATCTGACCGGGGTCTCTGTTTTCTCCCTTTTAACCACGTCTTTGGCCAGATCCACATCATGAATGCCACCTTTCTGAGCAGTGGATGCATCGAACTGCTTCCCTCCTTTGATATGGACCGGGTTTTATGGGCGACGGAGAATGGCCGGATCACAAAACTTTTCGCCGTGCCAACGATCTACGCAAGGCTGCTCACCGTGGATAGGCTACGGGAAAGATTAGGCAAGGTCCGCTACTGTTTTTCAGCGGCGGCCAGTATGGCCAAGGAGATTGTCGAGAAATGGAGAGAGCGAACCGGTCTGAGCATTTTCGAAAGTTACGGGATGACGGAAACCGCCACTGCCGTCACCTATAATCACCTATACCGGCACGTGGTGGGATCGGTTGGAGATCCTGTGCACGGGGTGGAGGTTAAGATTCGAGATGGGTCTGGTCATGAAGTGGAACAAGGCCGGGAAGGTGAAATTTGCATCCGTGGGCGTAACGTGATGATTGGATATTTGAATAATCCTGAAGAGACCCGTTCTGCTTTCTGGGACGATGGGTGGCTTCGATCCGGTGATATCGGACTCTTTGATGAGGATGGCTATCTCTACATTGTTGACCGGATTAAGGACTTGATGATTACGGGAGGCGAGAACGTTTATCCCCGCGAAGTCGAAGAGATGATTTATAAGAGGCCAGAGGTTGAATTGTGCGCTGTGGTGGGGCTTCCGGACAGGGAATGGGGGGAGCGGGTGACGGCCTTCATTGTTCCCAAGTCAGGACAGCGCATCGTTCCAGAGGAACTGAAACTATTTCTGAAATCTCATCTCTCGCCTTTCAAGGTTCCCAAGCAGTATGAGATTTTAAACGACCTGCCAAGGAGTCCTACCGGCAAGATACTGAAACGAGAACTGAAGAAGCAGTTCCTCGAAGCCGCCCGGCTTGCCAAGGAGAAAGAGTGATGTATTACGATCCGGAAAAAAATGACCACGGCCTTCCCCACAATCCCTTTAAGTCCTGCGTGGTGCCTCGACCCATTGGCTGGATCTCAACCATCAGTCCCGAAGGGATACACAATTTAGCGCCCTACAGCCAGTTTCAAAACCTGACCTATGATCCTCCCTACGTGATGTTTGCGGCTAACCAGAACACCCGTGGGGCCCGGAAGGATTCGGTGGTCAACGCCGAGCAAACCAATGAATTCGTTTACAACATGGCCACCTACGACCTGCGCGTGGCGGTCAATCGTTCCGCCGCAGAGGTGCCGCCAGAGGTGGATGAATTTGAGCTTGCTGGCCTGACCAAGGCGCCATCGGTTCGGGTAAAGCCCTGCCGGGTTGCGGAGTCCCCGATTCAGT
>JASEHH010000219.1 GCA_030017685.1 Thermodesulfobacteriota bacterium
TGACCACTTTCAGCTCAACGCCGATGAACTCTCTTCCCGTCTTTGACTTGAACCGGAGCTGTTCCCTGTCGGGCAACCTTTTCAAATGGTCCTTTAAGATGGAAAGTGTCAGATAGGGACTTGTCTCGGTCATTCCGTAGGTCTGGATGTAGTCGCATTTGAAGGTCTCGACGATCTTTCGGACCACTTCGGGTGCAATGGGCGCTCCTCCGCTAAGGAGAACCCTCAAACTGCTGTAATCATACTTTTCCACATCCGGAGAATTGACCATGAGGTTGAGCATGGTCGGAATGAGATTGGTGAGAGTGACTTTTTCCCTCTCAACCGTCTCGAGGACGGTCTTTGCATCAAATTCTCTCACCAGAACGTGCGTCCCGCCGACCCAGGTGATGGCCCAGGTGGCCCAGGCATCGGCAAGGTGAAAGAGAGGGGCGACATGAATCCAGACATCCTGATCCGTCAGATGGATCTCCGCAATCGTCCCCAGGGCATGGGTGGTCACATTCTTATGCGAGAGCATCACGCCCTTGGGCCGACCGGTAGTGCCGCTCGTGTAGTAGATCTGAGCGATGTCCTCTCCGGTGATAGGAGTTTCAGGGAGAGCATCACGACTTCCCTGTTCCAGATGGTTCTCATAATTAAGGTCGCGATCTTCCTGAGCCGCTATTCCATCCCCTGTCCAGAGGATCTTTTTAATTCCTGAGATCTTTTCTCTGATCGGATCGACCTGCTTTTGAAACATCGGATCCGAAATCAACACTTTTGATTCCGAGTCCTGGAGAATAAACGCAATCTCTCCGGGTGAAAGCCTGATGTTGATGGGAACCGAAATGGCCCCGATCTGAGCGATCCCGTAATAAACTTCCAAAAAAGTGTGGCAGTTGGGATGAAGGATGGCCACCTTATCATCTTTGCCTACTCCAAAGGCTTTGAGACAGTGGGAGAACCGGTTGATCCGCTCATGGAATTCCCTGTAGGTCCACCGTTTCCCTCCGCAGATAATGGCCAGCTTTTGAGGAAAAAATTTGCTCGCTTTTTTTAAGGTCTCTGTCAGAATCATCACGGCCTCGCCGGGTTACTCCTGTTCGCTCTTTGTCAAATCTTCGAATCGAATGTCCAGGCCCAGGATCCCCTTGATTTCTCCCATTTCGTTTCGGATCGGTCCGGAGAGCGTAATGCAGAGTGCGCCTGTATGTTTTGAAGAATAAAGGTCGGTGACATGGATCTTGCCGTCCTTCAGGGGGTCGATGAACCAGGAGCGGTCCGCATAATCCTCCCCTACTCCCACATGGGCAAATTTCGATTGATCCACTGGTTGGCAGATGGTCCGTGTAATCTTTATTCCATGTATATTGACCACATAGACATACTGCAAATAGGGATATTCATCCACCAGAGATTGCAAGATGGGCTCGATCTGCTCCACATTCATGGACTTCATTCCGGGCTCCTCAATCACCCGTTCGATGATGTGGTAAGCCATTTCTCGCGCCCTTGCCTTCAACATGTCAAACTCTGAGATGAAGATCTCGGCAAGGTATTTCCGCGTCACCTTCTCCATCTCCTGGTCGGAGACCGCGGTCGTCCTTCCGTCCTCATACTGTTTCGTCACCCAGCGGTTGATCTTCCCCACTCCCGGATGTGTCTTTTCGATCCGGTCTTTTCCGGTGAGCGAGAAGTGAGAGTTTATCCACTGGGCAATGCCCGCCAGTCCGGATTTGTCATTGACCGAGACCGAAATGGGCCGGTTGAGAATCTTGGAGGTGTTGAAGATGTTATAGATCTCCTCGTTCTTCAGAATTCCGTCCGCATGGATGCCGGCGCTGGTCGCATTGAAGTTGGCCCCGACGAACGGCATACCCGAAGGAATGGGGACACCCATATTACGTTCAAAGTAGTTCCGGATCTCGGTGATCATCGTCGTATCGATTCCATTGTTGTGTCCGGTGAGGCTGATATACTCGATGATCAAGCCCTCGATGGGCGCATTGCCCGTCCTCTCTCCGAAACCTAATAGCGTCCCATTGGCCGCCGAACATCCGTAGAGCCAGGCTGTGGTCGCATTGATCAATCCCTTGTAGAAATCGTTATGACCGTGCCACTCCAAATATTCGGAAGGCACCCCGGCATCATCGATCATGGCCCGGATAATCTTCGGCACACATCGCGGAAGGGCCGCCCCCGGATAGGTCACGCCATACCCCAGGGTGTCGCAGAGCCGGATCTTGACCGGCAATTTTGCCTCCTCGGAAAGGCGCATGATATCTTGTGCAAAGGGAACGCAGAACCCGTAGATATCTGCACGGGTGACATCCTCAAAATGGCACCTTGGGGTGATCCCCAGATCCAGGGCCGCAGAAACAATGGAGAGGTATTCCCTTAATACCACCCTCCGGTTCTTCTTCAATTTTAAGAAAATGTGATAATCCGACACCGAAGTGAGGATGCCCGTCTCCTTCAACCCCATCTCTTTGACCATCTTGAAATCCTCTTTGACGGCGCGGATCCATCCGGTGATCTCGGGATATCGGTAATTCCTTTCCTGACACCTTCTCAACGCCTCCTTGTCCTTCTCGCTGTAAAGGAAGAATTCGCACTGCCGGATCACCCCATTGGCGCCCCCGAGTTTATGGAGCATCTCATAGAGATCAACGATCTGCTCCACGGTATAGGGGGGTCTCGCCTGCTGGCCGTCCCTGAAGGTGGTGTCCGTGATGAAGATCTCCTCCGGAGGATCGATGAAGACGAAACG
>JASEHH010000012.1 GCA_030017685.1 Thermodesulfobacteriota bacterium
GAAGAACGAGCCTCAGCTTAAATTATTTACCCATAAATTTGTCGTGCACCCTTTTGGACATCAAAACTTCACTTCAGCCTCCTCTGAGATCTCCGAATTCGGTTAACTGATTTTGAGCCTCCCTTTGATTCTCCGTCGGATTTGATACGGGCTAAAAGATCGGAAGCTGGTTCATAGGAACGACCTTCGCGGCGGGCGAGGTCGGCTTCGGTCGGGACCAGGTCACCTCGAAAGGCTTTGGCGAGAATTGCTTGGGTCAGCTTTTCGGCCCGCACTTTAGCTGCATCTATTCGCTTCTCAACAGCATCAGCCAATTTGAACATTGCTTCAACTCGGCGGACGATTTCTGTTTGTTCTGTTAAAGGAGGAACGGGAACAACCATGGGGCGTATATCATCAAGATTAAAATTTGCCCTGGCAACATCTGCCTTGCTCTCATGGATGTGTTCTTGGGCATAAGGGGATAGGAAAAAGTACATCAAGAATTTATTTAGCATTCCGTCTGGCACTAATCGAATAATAGCGACTGCTTGATTACAGTTTGCACCTTCAATAGCTTCAGTTGCAATTGAAGATCGTCCGACAGAGGCCCCAACCAAATTCAAAAGTATGTCTCCTTGATGTATGATAGAATTTTTGTGTGATTCATTAAATACTACCGGCAGGTAAGCTACATCACTCAAATCAAAATTACCCCACAAGACGTTTTGACTCCGTACGAAGGGAAGACCGCTTTCTTTGTATTCAAATCCTTGCCATTTGGGTGAGGATCCTTTTGTAACCAAAAGAGTCAATTGGTCCACAGTAGCCAAACACCAAGCATCTGGTATTTCAAATGCCAGCTGGTACGCCGGTTCAATAGGCTCTTTGTAACGAGTTCGCGAACTGACTTTTCCCTTAATTTCTAGTTGTGATCGACGACGGTTGAGTATTTTTAAAACCAAATCTTCTGCACTATCCTTTTGAATATTCTCTCGCCAATCTTCAGTGAGGCGGCCGGAGCAGGCGGCGGCGAGGACAGCCTGGCGGAAGCTTTTTAGGATCATCGCCACTTTGGCCAGACGTTCTTTTGTCGCGTTAACCCGTGTGAGCAGTTCCTCCACCTTCGCCACAATCCGTTTCTGCTCGGCCAAGGGAGCTAAAGGAATCTCAAGATTCCAAAATAACTCTGGTTCAACATGGGGAATGCCAATGCCGCGTGGATTCGTATTGATGGTTTCATAAGATAATTGAAGAAAACGCAGGATATAATCAGGGTAAACCAAGATTGGTTGAATTGTTCCTAAAGTTGAACCAAGAGCTCCCCTCTCGGGGGCTTTTCCAACGTGTCCACAGCGTGCACCATCCCACACTACAATGATATCACCTTCGTTAACCAAAGCTGAAGATTCTTGATCTGCATAACGGCGAATATTGCCCTTTTCAAATGCTTCAATGTCTATGTATGGAACAGCCCCAGGCCAAGTAGTTTTATCCACTTTATAGGGTTTCTTACCCTTCTTCAAAGTGGCTACCGTCTTTAATGAAGTAGATTCCCAACCTTCTGGCAATTCGTTGTCGATCAGGGTAACGGCAATTTGATCTTGTGAATTCATAGACTTTTGCATCGTGGAAATTCCCCCGCCCCCCCTATTAAAGAAAAAGTAGGGTGGATTAAGCAAAGCGAATCCACCAATTCTATTTTATTCCTTGTTCATATCTGAAATAAATGACGGTTCTTTCGTTCCCCAACCAATGGGATATAAACCCTCCTGAAGGGCTTTTTGGAACGAACTATGCGGCCAATCCGCCGGGTTTTGAACATACCCATGTTTCACGGGATTATAATGGATATAATCCATGTGTCTTCGCCAGTCCTCTTCGTCACGAAGGAAATGCTCCCAGAAGCGTCGCTGCCAGATGTTCTTCTCACCGCGCTCAGTTACCGGTTTATCTTTCATGATGGAGAAATATCTTTTAATCAATCGCCAACGAGTCGAGAAATCGGAATCGCCAGATGGCAATTGCCAGATACAATGGAGATGATCAGGCAAGATGACCATAGCTTCTATGGTAAAAGAACGCTGGTTCATGACATGTTTGAAAGATTGGTGGAGTCGTGAAAGATTTTCGGAGGTAGTGAGGATCGGCGTGCGGTTATATGTAACCACCGTAAAGAAATAGGAACCTCCATGTTGATAAACTCGCCGGTATTCACTCATGTTTATGATGATGATTATTGGTGGATTCGCTTCGCTTAATCCACCCTACCTTTCAAAATTTCCGTTCTCCAGCATCTTCATAATGGCACTTAACTCCTCAACAGCACTCTCAAGTTCAGCAATGGCATCAGTGGCGAGTTCCTCTGGTTCAGGCAACTCATCTGAATCCTCAATGGATTCATCCTTAAGCCACTTGAGGCTATCTATCTTAAAGTCTCGTTTTTTAACTTCGTTGATGCTAAAAACCCGCCAGCGGTCATCTTTTGAATCTTTGGGATTGCGTTTGGAATGGCCATTGGGGTCTTTACCAAAGCAGGTCTCAAACTCGGCAAAGTGCTGGGGCGTGAGAGGACGCTCTTTTTTTGTAATTCGAGGAACATTGGTGCGGGCATCGTAGATCCAGGTGTTTTCGGTTGGGTATCCTTTCGTAAAGAAAATGACATTAGTTTTTGTGCCAGGACTGTAAGGGGTGAAGGTGCCATTGGGCAGGCGGAGGACCGCGTGGAGATCACAATCCTCCGTAAGGATCTTAAACACATCACCCGCTTGATCGGCAAAAAGAACGTTGTCAGGAACGACGATTGCTGCACGTCCCCCCGGCTTAAGAATACTCATGACATGCTGGACAAAGTTGAGCTGTTTATTGCTTGTCGCAACAGTGAAATCATCACGATTAGGCGCTTGATTGGCCCCCTTTGTTCCAAAGGGAGGATTGGTCATAACGCAGTCATAACCTCCATCTTTGGGAACCCTTTTGGGTTCATAAATGGCATCCCCTAAATAGATATTAGCCTGGATTCCGTGGAGATAGAGATTCATCAAGGCAAGTCTTCTTGGTCTTGCAACAAGTTCAGTTCCGGAATAGGTAGAATTTAGAATGCGTTTGGCTTCTTCACGCTCAAGACCGCCTTTGGTTTGCTCAATTAACCATTCATAGGCGCAGACCAAAAACCCACCGGTTCCGGATGCAGGGTCATGGATGGTAAAGCCTTTCATCTTTCGAGGATCGGGCTTCATACACCGGACAATGGATTGGATAAGAATGCGTGGGGTAAAATATTGTCCGGCTCCTTTCTTTCCTTCGGATGCTGATTTTTCTAAGAGGCCCTCATAAGCCGCAGCCTTTACATCTATATTAAGAGCTGTCCATTCAATCTCGTCGATAAGATTAACCAAACGTTTCAGGTTCACAGGATTACTAAACCTGGATAAGGCCCCTGCATAGATAGCTCCCAGCATCCCTGTTTGCTCACCCAATCCTCGAAGAGTAGCAACATAATGGTCCGTTAAATCGGTCCCCGATTTTTCTCTTAATACAGTCCAGGAATATTTCTTTGGTATTTCTACCCCCTTCTCCTCAGCCATCTTCAGAAAAAGAAGGTAGGTCAACTGCTCGATGTAATCGCCGTAGTCGATTCCATCATGTCGCAAGGTATGGCAAAATCCCCAAAGTTTACCTACGATGTCGGTCATGGATTACCTTCTCTATGTTTCTAAATACCTTTAAGAATTTTCCCCCCAACGATTTGTCAAATTGCTTCAGCCACTTTTCGATATAAACTAAATCATACTTCAGGTTCTTTAAAAGAATGGATTTCACATCTTCAAGATCCCTTGCTCTTCCAGCAATCACTTTATGGATCACCACATCTTCAAGAGAAGCAAACCTAACTAGTGATCTGCCCAATTTAATATCCTTCGCTCTCTCGATGGCTTGCCTTTCATAGGGAGAGGATGAGAAGATAAAATCAACTCGAATACCACTTTTTTTATCTATGGTAGGAAACACCATGTTCCGCTCCACAAACTCCTTTTCCTTCTCAACAAGACTTTTGAGGCCAATGATCGGGATGATATTTTTAACTCTATCCAATCCATCCACACTAATCCCCATGGTGATGTCAATATCCCGGGTCAGTCTTGGCTCTCCATAGAGAAGCACAGCCTGGCCACCTATCACCATGTAGGGAATCGACGCCTTCTTCAACTGAAGTGCTATCTTTTTAAGCAATCTCTCAAACACTATTAACGACCTTTGCTATTTTTAGATCCACCTCTATTCCATCGAGAGGGTTTTTTAATGGGATGGTACCAAGAGTCACTGCTTCTTTATAGAGAGCCTCCACAATGTGGAAATTCCTCACAATGTCTACTTTCTCTTTTCTCAAAAAGTCAAGCTCAAACTTTAGGAGCTCACTTCGTTTGCGCAGATCCTTACTCTTAACTCTATAAATGGCTTTGGCTTCAGCAACAACTGGTGGGGTCTGTTGCTTTTTGCCTTGGATTTCCACATGGACGGTTGCTTCGAGAACGTCTGCAACTCGACGCAACATGCTTAGTACTACAGCGTTAGTTTTTTCTGGACAATGGAAATGGAATCTGTTATACCTATAACCGGGGCGTATGAAAGAGGCCACGGCGTTGGGAATTTTGATCGACCGGAAGGGATGATCCGTTCCGGTGGAGAAGGATTTCTGCGTCCTTTCGACAGCGACGGATTCATGGCAAAGTTCAGTTCTCCTTTCCTCCAAAAGCCTTTTGAAATCTTCCAGGGAACTTTAAAATCCCTTCGCCCCGTCACGTTGGAGTTGGTCAGTGGATCCGAGTTAGAACCGGTTTGGGACGATTTGGTTAAACAATACCATTATTTGGGTTATCAAAAACTGTTCGGGCATCGGTTAAAATATCTTGCCCGGATTGGAGATCATCCGGTGGCAGCCCTTTCCTTTAGCGCTGCGGCCTTGAAAGTCGGCGTTCGGGATTGGTTTATCGGGTGGTCTGAGGATCAGAAGAAATCCTATCTTAACCGCATCGCCAACAATAGCCGGTTTCTCATTTTGCCTTGGGTGCAGGTGCCTCATTTAGCTTCCCACGTTCTCTCTTTAACGATTCGCCGCTTACCCCGGGATTGGGAGCAGCAGTTTCATCAACCCCTATGGCTTTTGGAAACCTTTGTGGACCCTTCCCGGTTTAAAGGAACCAGCTATAAAGCGGCCAACTGGAAATGCCTTGGCCATACCGATGGCTTTGGCAAAGTAGGTCGCGGATATGTCCACCACGGATCCAGCAAGGAGGTCTACGTTTATGTCTTAGAGCCCCGCTTTCGAAAGATCATCGGCTGCGAACCCAAGCCCTACGACCTCTTTCATCGTCCTCCATTATCCTTAGAGAAAGTGGAGGAGCTGAAGATGATTTTACGCCAAGCCCATTGGAATCCGGAGTTGGTTCCCGGGATGACGCTTACGGAAGAAGAAGTAAAACGCCTGGCCGAAGAATTGGTCCAGTTTCATGAACAGTTCCATGACTGCTTTGGGCGGATCGAGCATCGGCGTTTAGGTCTGGCCTATATCTCCGGGCTGATGAGCAAGCTGGAAGCCAAGTCGGCTGAGCCGATGGCCCTCGAATTTTTAGGGGACGATGGCGTTCGCCCCCTGCAGCGGTTTATGAAAGAGTGCCGCTGGGATCATCCCGCGATGGAATCCAAACATCAAGTTTTCCTTTCGCCTCTGGTCGCCGACCCCCAGGGCATGATCAACGTGGACAGTTGCGAGTTTCCCAAAAAGGGGCAAGAGTCCGTTGGGGTTACCCGCCAGTATTGCGGCTCCCTTGGGAAAGTGGAAAACTGCCAATCCGGGGTCTTTGTGGGCTACTCCAGTGAAAAAGGGTATGGGCTGCTTACAGGCCAGCTCTACCTGCCGGAGATCTGGTTTTCCCCGCAATATGCCCAGAGACGGAAAGACAACTGGGTGCCGGAAGATCTGACCTTCCAAACCAAGCTCCAGATCGCTTTGGGATTGATCCACCGAGTCGCCCAGACGAAGCTTTTTCCGGGCCGGTGGATTGGCTGTGATGCCACTTTTGGCTCCGATATCCATTTTCTGGAATCCCTGCCAAAAGACTACTACTACTTCGCGGATGTCCGCTCCCATACACAGGTGTTTCTCAAAAAGCCCAAAGTGCAGCTTCCTTCTTACTCCGGGCGAGGACGAAAGCCCAAACGGCTTCAACTTTCCTCCGGTCAACCCCAACCGCAAACCGTCGCTGATCTTGCTCGTTCGAGGAAATGCCGTTGGAAATCGGTAATCCTGGCCGAAGGCGCCAAGGGGCCGATCGTGGCCCAGGTGACCCGCCTCCGGGTTTATCCCTCCCGCAATGGCCTCCCGCATGACTCTTCGGTATGGCTTTTTATCCGCAAGACGCCGGATGGGAAGACCAAATTTTCCTTCTCCAATGCGCCGGGCGATATGCCTCTCTCCGAAATGTGTAAAGCCTCCGTGATGCGCTGGCCGATTGAACAATGTTTTGAAGAGGGGAAAGGCCAACTGGGGATGGATCACTATGAACATCGCTCCTGGCCCGCCTGGCATCGCCATATGATCTATGTTTTTCTGGGATTGCATTTTCTGCTGCGCCTGCGCATGAAATTAAAAAAAAACTCCGGCTCTTACTCTGCCCCAAGCACAGAGGTTGGTTGCGGCAGCCTTGCCTCTCCGTACGCTAACGGTTAAAGGAGCCATAGAAATCGTCAAATACCATACGCTTCGTAATCATGTCGCTTATATCTCTCATAGGAAAAAAGCTATTGCTAAAGCAACATCATTAAAGATTAAAATGACGCTGTAGTATTAGGGAGTGACCTTCATACGAAGGTGATTCCAGACGGCTAATCTGTTGTTGAGATGTCCCCACACGTTTCGCCAGCTCTTTCTGAGAAATTCCAGACGATTTACGCAGAGAAGCTAATTGAATGGCCACGTCCCAAGCTTCACCGGCTTTTCTGAATTTCTCCGCAAAATCTGGATCCTTTAACTGTTCTCCAAGGTAAAGATTAAAATTTGTTGGTCTTCTCATAAGGAATTCCTCAAGAGCCAATCCCTTTTCCTTTCCAGACCAATTTTTTAAGCCCATCCAAAAACTCCCGAATGGGGCATCGCCCTAATTCTGTTTCATAAAATTCTACAGTGAATTCCATAAATAGTCAACATCAAATTTGATGTATTTATCCCCCCTCACCCCCTCCCTCTCCCGCCAGGGGGAGAGGGAGATGATAAATCTCATGATATTAAGCGGCGATGGCTTCGTTAATTTCGTGAATGATTGTTTCTAATCTACCCTCAAAAACCTTGTTCAATTTATTCCAGGAAACTCCCTCACGAGTGAAAATGGGAAGCGTTTCGATGTCCTCCTTTTCCATTAAGAGGTTTTCGATAAGATGCCTTCGAATAAGCTCCAACCATCTATTCTGCTCTTCCGTAAAAGGACGACCGGATTTAACCTTCATCAAAGCCTTGTTCCCCCTTTGCTCAATGGTTAGCAATTCACCGCCTTTTACGGCAAAACGTATCATCGATATAATATCAGCCAGTTCTTTATTGTAGGCACGGTGGAGATTTTTTTCGGTAAATTTATCCACCAGATTGTCTGGTTTGATGGCCAAGGCTTCTCTTAAAGCCTTCAACTGTTTTACATCGAATTCCTTGGGCTTTTTTAGAAGGATCTCCAGCGCTTCTATATGTTCCGGATTCATTCTTATGAATTTTTCAAACTCCTGCAAATAGTCCTGGGGTCCAAGCTCCCTGCCGTCCTTTGCCCGGAAAATGATCGTCGAATCAACATAATCTTCAGCTCCATTGGCTCTGATAAATTTCTTTTCAGGCCGGGGGTATTTCTCGCAGAAATCGAGAAAGACTTCACTCTGCAAGGTCTCGATTGTCTCAGTCCAGTTCTTCTCAAGCCTCTCATGTAAGGTCTGAGAAAAATCTGCTACGTCACAATCGAGGATATATTGGAACTGAAGCCTTCCTTCCTGGGTGATGTTTTTGGAAATCCGATGGAGCCTTTTGGATAAGATGCCGATATTGTATTCTCTATCCTCGTTATCGGCGATGGCCTGGACGATTTCTTTGATAGTTCTGGTTGTCTTTACCGGAGCTTCGGCAGTAATTCCGGTTGTTTTTCTGAAATATTCCAAAAGACTCCCATTAAAGCAATCGAAAACCGTAAAATGGGTTTTATGGATTTCAGGGCAGAGCCGGGTGCCCCGCCCCATCATTTGTTCAAATAGAATTCGTGACTGTACTGGCCGTAAAAAAACAATATTCTCTATCCTCGGGACGTCCACACCTGTTGAAAGCATATCCACAGTGATTACAATTCCCGGATTCTGGCGGTTCCTAAACTCCCGAATCCTTTGAAGAGGTCTGTCAACAGATGGGCTACCGGTTATTTTCTGGACGAAATCATCCCCCCGGTTAAATTCCCTCCTCAGAACTTCAACCAACTGATCACAGTGTGATACGTGTTCAATATCATTCTGAGCAAAGATTAAGGTTTTCGGAAAATGGCCGAGCTGTGCCTCTTGCTCTTTGAGATACTTTTTTATTTCCTGAACAATCTTTCTGTTTCGATCTGGAGCTGTCCAGTCGATCTCAGTGGTGGGGGCTGAGAGTTCCCTCTCGTCTTCCAGAGTTTCAAATTTAAGCTGTCCAGTCTGGGTATTTAACAGGCCGACCTCCTCCCCCTCTTTGAGAAAAACCCCTCGAAGAGTAATATCCGATTGGATGGCAACAGCATCGTAATCAACCAGATAGCCTTCACGGACAGCGCGTTCATAATCATAGCTATAGACAATTTCCTTAAAGAAAGCCTTGGTGTGGACAGCGGGTGTCGCAGTCAAGCCGATCTTAATACCATCAAAATGGTTCAGAACCTCGCGCCACTTGCTTTCTTCCTGGGCTGTATATCCCCTGTGACACTCATCGGCAATGATGAGATCGAAGGCATGGTTAGGAATATCCAATTTCGAAGCATCGGAATCATCATCTAAATCTCCAGAGGCAGAGAACATACCCTCATACCCAAACAGATTAATCCGCATACGCTGGATCGTTGAGATATAAACGAAACTGTCTCTGCTATTTGGATTAGTCAGATATTCGCCTGGAAGAATTTTAGGATCAAATTTTATCTCTTCATCTAGATCTTCCCTCCGGAGTCTCTGGCTATAAACTTCATAGCATTGGTCGAACTTCAGCCCTGGTTCGGCTTCAAAACTGGCCGCAGTCGTGACAGCCTGAGCGGCAAGAGCCCTGCGATCTACCAGGAATAGAATTCGTTTGGCATATTCGGACTTCATCAACCGGTAAATCAAATTAAAAATCGTAACCGTTTTGCCGGTACCCGTGGCCATTGCAACCATCATATGACGTTTTCGAGAAAGAATGGCCTGTTCTATGGCGCTGATTGCCTCAATTTGAAAAGGCCACAGATATTTGCGATCTATTTCATGGTCTTTGAGCCAATCCTTTGCTCCGGCTTCATTTTTGTTCAACATTTCCATCAGCGCCTTGGGAGTGTGAAACTCGGCAACCTCTCTCGAAAGATTTAGCGGGTCCCGTAAATCTTGAAACCAGAATACCTTTCCATTAGTGGAATAAGCAAAAGGAAGATGATAATCGCCAAATGAGTGAGGCCCTCCTTCAAAACCCCGAGTATATCTTTTTGCCTGCTGAAGAACATTTTGAGGCCCTATACTTACTTTCTTACCCTCAACACATGCCAATGGTATTCCTTTGAAGAAAAGTATGTAATCAGCAGGCCCATTTCTTGTTGGGTATTCTTCAACCGAGCCCTGGGTGTACTTAGCGCCTACTCGGAAAGGAACGATTGGACCCCACCCGGCCTTTATTAGGGTCTTGTCTATAAACATCTTCCTGGTTTTTGCCTCGCTAATGTCAGTGTCGATCATGCTGATTACCTCTACCCCCCCATCCCAACCTTCCCCCCTGCCTACCGCAGGCAGGCGCAAGGGGGGAAGGTAAATTGTTACAATAACTTCTCCTCGGCCATGCTCAAGGCTTTATCTTTACATAAGATAATGTGGTCGAGGATTCGAAGACCGAGGGTTTCAGCAGCCCTTTTAAGGTCTTTGGTTATGGTTCTATCATCTTGACTGGGCGTAGGGTCTCCGCTGGGATGATTATGAACCAGAATAAGTGCAGAAGCTGATTCTTTAACAGCCGGTTTAAAGACTTCACGAGGGTGGGCGAGGCTTTGATTTATGAGTCCGACAGTGATCTGCTCTGACCTAATGACACGATGTTTTTCATCCAGAAGGACGATATGAAATTCTTCTTGTTTGGCTTCTCTTGCCAGCCTCATAAAATGTTCTTTGCAATATGTGAAAGCATCAGAAGTGTTTCTGACTTTATGATGAGGCACCGATTCAGTGGTCCTTTGACTTGCCAATCTCTTGCCTAATTCGAGGCCTGCCATAATTTGACAATAGGCAGTCTCCCCAATGGCTTTGCTGACCTGTTTAAGCTCCCCTCTCGCTTGCAGAGACAGTTTTTCAAGGTTATTTCCAAATAATGTGGCCAGTCTTTCACCGGCCTGCATTGCAGATTCACCTCGAAGACCAGAACGAATCAAAATAGCTAAAAGTTCAGAGATTTTAAGTTCTGACGGCCCCAATCGAAGAAGGCGCTCCCTGGGACGATCTATAGAGGGGGACCGCTTAACAGTGGGTGTAAAAACACGTTGGTCAATCCATCTGCCTGCATTTAACTCATCTCTCTTGGCCGACCAAGAATATTGGGGTTTCGTTTTTGACCCTGAGTTGGTTAAGTATCCATCCTTCACTAAATCACTAATGATCCGACCTATAAATTGAGGTTTTTCCTCTTTTAAAGATTCATAAATTTCGGACTTGCAGAAGGAATCTTTGATCAATAGGATGTTGATTACTGATTGATACCTTGTAAAACGTTTTATATCCGGGTCAATCTTCATGTTTGGCATAAGGGTTTGCTTATTTGAGGATAAGCGGTGTCTTAAACACCCTTTTAAATGACCCTTCAACCTCCGCTCTTCCCGAAAAAAGGAAAGAGCGGCAGGAGGAAGCTGAAGATGGGCCTACCTTATCAAAAATGCAATGTTTTGACAATGGGATCAATGGGATTTAGCTGTTACACCGGGAATTAAAGGGGGGGCATAGGATCCCGACCATTTTATATTCTTTAACCCTGTTTGAGGACGACATCTAAAATCTTAGCTGATAAAACAGCGGTCTTCCAGTTGTGCTTTATTCCCGCAGGGATGAAATAGGTTTCCATTGGCTTCAACCATTTCTTTTCCTCACCTATCAACATCTCTATTTCTCCCTCCACCACTATTCCGCACTGATCGAAAGGATGGTCATGAGCAATGCCTTCTTTGTTGGGAGCGATTTCCATAACAGCCATCGTTAAATTTTTACCGGTTTCGATTTTACTCGAGATGCCAGGTCGAAACTCATCCAGCGTTAATGTCTTGAGATCCCAGAAGCCCATGGTTGCCTCCTTCTTGTTTCACTCCCCCGGGCCTGCCAGCCCCCTGCCTACCGGCAGGCAGGCGGTCCCGACCGAGGGCGGGGCAGGCTTACCTCCGACACAGGGAAGGGAAATTATATTGACGGGCAGATTGCCAAACCAAATGTCTTCAACCATTTCTTGCAGGGAAACAAGGGGTATTCCTATCTTTTTCCCAGGTCTTTCAGGATTTGTTCGATCAAAGGCCTTACGGCAGGAATCCGATCCTTGACGGCGATCCAGACCGCCTCACGGTCCACACCGAAATAGAAGTGAATAACCTTATCTCTCATCCCTGCCATTTCCTTCCAGGGAACCAAGGGATATTTCTCGCGGATTTCATCGGTTACGTTTTTGGCCGCCTCGCCGATAACTTCAAGGGAGCGCACAACGGCGTTAAATGTCCGCTTGTCAGCCACAAACTGGTCATAGGAGAGTCCCTGAATAAACTCCTCTGCGTCCCGCATGTTCTGGAAGATGTCATTAATGAATAGCGAAATGTTGCGAATCATATAGCAAGGGCCTCTGCGAAAATGGTCTCCCGAAGCTCCTCTCTCACATCGCGTTTCGGTACAAGATCCACTTTTGCACTCAGAACTTCGCTGAGGTAAATTTCCGCTCCTACAAGCTCCAGGAGACTGATTGGGTGAAGAATATCCACCAAAAGATCAATATCACTCTGCCCTTTTTGCTCCCCTCGCACATATGACCCGAAGACACCGACCACGGCGACGCCGTATTTTTCTGCAAGAATGTCCCGGTGTTGTCTGATTATCGTTCTGATCTCGTCGAGTGTTTTCATGTTTTATCACCAGATCAACGGCTGCTTCCTGTTATTGATACGTTCGACGGCACCAAATCCCGATTTTTAAATCGTGGCAAAAAACGCCGCTCAGTATCAACCCTGAGCATCCCCCGGGCGCCTGTCCTGAACGAAGTTGAAGGGTCAGACCGGGGAGTCGAATGGGTTGATTTACAATAATACTAATATACACTCTTTTTGGAACTTTTGGAAGTCTGAGAATTTCTTTTCCATAGGTGTTCAGGAGGCCTAACTCGGGACGTCACATATTCTCCGGAAAGGGTGCGAACGATCCATTGACCTATGGCACTTCTTTGGAAGCCAAAGTAATCTAACAGAGTCCCGAGGAGAAGCTCTCCGGCAAAACCTCCCACAGTAAACTTGAGAAGTTCCCCAAACCCTTCTTTTTCGAATTCTTCGTTTATAATTTTTTCAGTCATCTCGATATGATTTTGTCATTCCTGTGCAGACAGGAATCCAGGAGATGAAATCTTTCTGGATTCCCGCTGGAGTTTATCCCGATGGAAATCGGGGCGAGAATGACGATAGAGTGGATATTCATTATGGAGCATTACATAAATGTTCGATCAGTATCTTGACGCCGATGCCGATCAGGATGAGGCCGCCAATCACTTCAATCTTCTTCTCGAAGAAGTGGCCAATTCTATTTCCGATCAGGACTCCCAGGAACGATAGAACAAAGGTCACGGTCCCGATGACGAGGATCGGAGTCACAATTGAAATGTTCAGGAGGGCGAAACTGATCCCTACCGCTAGGGCGTCAATGCTCGTGGCAATGGAAAGCATCAGGAGCATCCAGAGGCTTAAAGGGAACGTTTCTTTTTTCTGCCCGTCCATCTTTGTCGATTCATAGATCATCTTACAACCGATCAAACTGAGAAGGCCAAAGGCGATCCAGTGGTCCACGCCTGAGATCAGGTCTCTCAGGGTTAGGCCTGCTGACCAGCCGATCAACGGCATCATTGCCTGAAAGGAACCAAAGAATATTCCGATTCTTAGGGCATGGTTGGTCCTCTGATGCTTAACGGTAGTCCCATTGCTGATGGACACGGCAAAGGCATCCATGGCCAATCCGAATGCAATCAGAAGGAGGGTGAGCGTATCCATTCAGGGGAGAGGCCTTTTTAATATATCTCTTGACGAAGAAATTAGTTTTTCAATCTCCAGATCGGACTCCATTCCAGGATGTAAAAGGATGAGATGATTCTCGTAAGTATTAACCCCTCCGGTATCGGAGACCCGGGATGATTTTCCAGGAAGGGCATCCACAAATCCTTTGGCTCCCTTTTTAAGCCTTAGATTCATCCTTCCGATATGGAGGCCAAAGGCGTCGGTTTGAGCCCAGAGGGAGGAATGGATCTGTTTTGGAAAGATGAATGACCGGTCGTTTCCTCCGATGATGATGGAGATCCGGGGGACCTTTCCGGCGAGTTCATCAATCTCCATCATGTTCAAATGAGCCTGGGCAATGATATAGTCACAATGAGACATCGGACCATTTACCATATTTAAGGCAACTTTAATCGGGTCTTCGATAAAATAGCCTGTCATCTCTTTATGAAGATAAGGCGGAAGCTGAGGGGTAAGGAGTCCAATGATTCCAATTTTCAATCCATTGATCTCTTTGATGCGATAGGGTTCAAAGACGGGTTGGCCAGTCTTTTTCTCTCGAAGGTTAGCAGAGAGGAAGGGGATTTTCGATTTTTTTGAGAGAGTCTTAAGATAATCAACCCCCAATACCAGATCCGTATCTCCGATATTGATAGCGTCATATCCCATCCTCTCATAAATCTTCAGAATGAACTCCGCTCTTTTTCGGGCTTTTTCTCTCTCCTTTTCATTGCCGGTTGGGCCGATGGCAAAGGTATCCCCTACGTCAAGAATCAGCCTATTCTTTGCTTCTTTGCCCACCGCTTTAATGGTGTGAGATCTTCTCGCGAGGCCGCCGGCATTCCCGGTCTCCGGACAACAACCCGACTCTATTTCCCCCAGTGTGTTTGAAGAGTAGATCAGCGTAAGGGAGACTTCACTTCCAATGCCTGGAGAGGAATTCAGTAGTAGAAGGAGAGAAGTTGCCAGGGGAAGATATATGAGACATTTGTATTTGCGTTTCCACATTCCGCAATCTCTCCGAGCCAGAGGGCTCTCTGAGCCGGAGGCCGCATTCCAAAATCGAATTAGCTTCCCGCCCCGATCTCTTTCAGTTTTGCGACGATCTGGTCTTTATTCATGACCCCGGGATGTCGAAAGACCTCCTTGCCTTTGTTATCGAAAAAGACCAGTGTGGGAAGGGCCGCAATTTTATATTCCTTTGCCAGATGTTGATAATTATAAACATCGATGACAAGGATTGCAGCCTTTCCGGCATATTCCTTGCCGATCTCCTTGAGAATCGGCCTTAACTGACGGCAGGGGAGACAGGAGTTTGCTCCGAAATCAACGAGAAAAGGCTTCCCGCCGGCAAAAGCCTTCTTCAGGTCCTCCTCCGTATTCGATTCGGGAGGTTTAGAAGCAATCTTCTGGAGAAGGATCTGATCCATTTCGACTTTGGCTGAGGCGCGGAGTTCGGTGACATACTGCTTCATCTCTTCCTGTTGCTTCAGTTCGCGGATGAACTGTTCAATGATGGGGGATACCTGGTCCAGGGGTTTTCCACCCAATCGGTCTTTCAATAAGGGATAAAATGTTTTTATTTCTTCTTTGGTTACGGTTGGAGGAGTAGAAAACTTCTTTTTCATCAGCTCGCCGATGAGAGCCTCTTCAGGTGACAGTCCATCCTTATCCGTGTCCTTATAGGTTTTGATGGGAGGGGTTAGTCCCTGCTTTTTTGCTTCCTGGAGAAAAACCCTATTCATGATGATCCCCTCAAGAAGTTGTTGTGGATCTTCCCTGAGCATCTCTTTTAAAGGCGATTCCACTTTTTCTAATTCCTTGTTGAACTGTTTTAGGGTAATTTTTTCCCTGTTGACCTGGGCGAGGACTTGCCGGTCTGGGTTCTGGAGATAAAAAAAGTAAAAGAGAAACACGCCAGCCAGTACAACAATAATAGCTCCAAGGATAATGATTTTCCGTTTCATTCTTCCTCCTTTGATTTTCCTTGAGGTCAGTGGAAGTTACTATTTATCCCCTATATTAGGGCAAAAATCAATATCCCTGCGAGGGCAAAGAAGAAGAAAGAGGTGAGGAGTTTGATGGTGGATGCTCTTCTCTGAAGAAAGAAGGAGAGTTGTTCCGAGGTCACTCCCCAGTAAACGATACCAAAGATGACGAGCAGAGGAAGAATATAAACGAGATTATAAAGAACGAGATAAAAAACCGCGCTTCCCCTGAGGGAAGGGATATGGGTGACCAAAAGAAGCGTGGGGAGATAGACCTGGCTTGTGCAGGTCGATTGCAAAAGGGTAACAATGAAACCGATCAAGACAGAAGCCAGCAGGAAACGAAACGCCTGACCTTCCTGAGCACCTTCCAGTTCAGCGCTTCTTGTCCGGATGATCCAATGAATCCTCTTTTTTAAAAAATCAGGAACCTGGAGTTTTATTCTGGAGGGCTTTCCCTTCTTCAACTGGAGGTAGTCGTAGAAACTGAAAATGGCGAGGGAAAGGCTTAATAGAAAAGTGATCAGATAAACGACACGGGAGAATAGGGGAAGGAAGGAGAAATGCTGGATGAACCCGAGGATTCCAATGCCCAGCAACAGGTGGGTCAAAAAGGCTGTTCCTGAAAAGCCCAATCCCACCATCAGGATCTGTTTTCGTCCCTGGCCGATCATAGTGAGATAGGAGATGAAGAAGACCAGGGTGGCCAGGGCACAGGGGTTGAGCCCTTCGATCAAGCCTGCGATGAGGATGGCCAAGGGCCCAAAAGATTTGAAACGCTCAACCATCGTCTCTTCGGCTTTTGTAATCTCTTCTTGTGTGGGTGATGGTGAGAGTGATGGTGATGGTTCGGACAATTTCCTATCACCAACACTAACACCATCACTGTATCTTTTGATCAATGACTCCACTCTGGACAAGACGATCTCCTCCGGCGGGAGGTAGTCGTTTCCGATGAAAATGGCCGGTGCAATCAACCTCTTTTCAGAGGGGAGTTGAAGCCGGTTTGAAAGAATTTCGTTGAGACGCTTGCCATCAGGGGTATTGAGATCGACCTCTTTAATATTCAGTTTAGGGTATCTTCCCAGGAGATATTTCAGCAGAGCGTTTGCCCGATCACATCTGGGGCATCCCTTCTGGTGAAAATAGGTGAGATCGATTGAGACGACGCTTGTTCCGGATGCGGTCGAGGCAATGGCAGATGGAATTTCAATCGGCGGAGTAGGGATTCCACCTTTGGCCTGATATTCGAGAATAAGGGGGGTGAGTTTTTCCATTACCTCCCTCTCTCCGGAGAGGAGATGATTTCCGATGATGACCACTGGCAGTTCGTTCTCTTTTTTGCCGAATTGATTCTCTAATTTTGAGAGGGATTCGTAATAGACAGGATTTCCAAGATCAAAGGTTTTGATCTCAAGGAAAGGGTAGATGGGTTTAAGAGTGGGGAGATAGCCCTGAAGGATGGTCTGGCAGGGCTCGCAATCCTGAGCATAAAAAAAATAGATCTGATTGGAAGGGGAGGACGTTTGGGTGATCCCCTCTCCCCCAAATAAAAGAGCAAAAATGACAGAAAGGATGGATAGGGGATAGACTACTCTTTTCACATCCACATTATACCAACAAGTGGCCAAAGTTTCAAAGACACAGACATAAGAATCGTAACCCCTCAGTTACGTTTACCGCAGTAGCCCAGGGGTCGGCGTGGCCCTTCCTCGCGTTTCAGAAGGCGGGTTGGTTGACAGGTGCGACAAAATAGGCTTCCAGCCTTGATTGGGATGGTAGGCTATGGATCATGGGAAGCTCTTGAATAAAGGTTTCCGCCGCTGAAACGCTGTGGGTGACCAGCCCGACCCCTGGGCAAAGGTTTGAGTGCGCTCATAACTGAGGGGTTACTAAGAATCCTTCATTGACAAATTATGACTTTTGGATTATATGATTAATGAATCATATAATCATGGAGGAGCTTATGGAGGAAAGGGTTCTTGAAATGAAGGCTGAAGTTTTAAAGGCCCTTGCCCAGCCTACTCGCTTAAAAATCCTCGAATTTCTACGAAACGGGGAAAGATGCATCTGCGAGATCGTTCCGGCGATCAACGGTGAACAGTCCAATATCTCCCGCCATATTTCACTGATGCAGAAAAGCCATCTCGTTTCCACCCGAAAAGATGGAGTGAAGGTAATGGTGAAGGTGAAGGACCCAAAGATCTTTGAGATCTTAGACAGTATCAGCATCGTTTTGAAGAACCAAGTGAGCGAGCAGAGCAAACTGATGCGATCTCTGTGATCGGAAGGGAATGGGAAGATTGTTAAGCCTTGTTCTCAATAGCGGATTGGATGCGTTTCTGGATTATCTTTCGGCCCATGTGTTGACCTGTCTGGTGCCGGCATTTTTCATCGCCGGCGCCATCGGAGTTTTCGTCTCCCAGGCTTCTGTGCTGAAGTATTTTGGAGCACAAGCCAAGAGGATTTTATCCTACAGTGTGGCTTCTGTATCAGGGACCGTCCTTGCAGTCTGCTCCTGTACGGTGTTGCCCCTGTTCTCCGGAATTTATCAAAGGGGGGCAGGGATCGGACCAGCCACAGCCTTCCTTTATTCAGGCCCGGCCATCAACGTCCTCGCCATCGTCTATTCTGCGAGACTTTTAGGTCTTGATCTCGGGGCGGGAAGGGCGATTGGCGCCATCGTCTTTTCCGTCGTTATTGGTCTCATCATGGCTTTTCTCTTCCGTAAGGATGAAAAGGAAAAAATGGATCAATCCATGGCCCTTGGTATTCTGGAGGGGGGGAAGAAAGGCTATGTATTGCTTATCTATTTTGCCTCTCTGGTAGGAATACTCATCTTTGCCTCGCAGAAGAGATGGATATTGACAGGAATTTCCTTTTTAGTTCTTTTTGTCGCTTTGAGGCTCTGGTATGACAAAGAAGAGATCAAAGAGTGGCTCTCGGCCACCTGGGGCTTCGTGAAGCTTATCACCCCCTGGCTTCTTCTTGGGGTGTTTGTGGCAGGGATGATTAAAGCCCTTATCCCGGAAACCCTAATTCAACAATGGTTAGGAGGTAATTCTCTCCGTTCCAATTTTATTGCTTCTGTTTTCGGAGCCCTCATGTACTTTGCTACACTGACAGAGGTCCCGATTATTAAGGCATTTCTTGATATGGGGATGGGCCGGGGACCAGCGCTGGCACTCCTTCTGGCAGGTCCTGCATTGAGTCTGCCCAGCATGATCGTCATCATTCGGGTGATGGGACCGAAGAAGGCTTTCACCTATATCGCCCTGGTTGTCATCATGGCAACGATGACTGGGATGGGTTTTGGATACTACTTCTCATAGGAGGTGAAATGATGAAAAAGATTGAAATCCTGGGAGTGGGCTGACCCAGGTGCAATCAGCTTGCGGAGCGAGCTAAAGATGCGGTGAAAGAATTGGGTATTGAAGCAGAAGTAATTAAAGTCCAGGACATTAAAACCATCACCAACTACGGTGTCCTCGTCACTCCGGCCCTGGTAGTGGATGGAGTGGTAAAAGTTGCAGGAAAACTTCCAAAAGTGGAAGAAATCAAGGGGTGGATCAAATCACAATAGAGGAGGACTTCAGGAATGATTGAAGAGCAGATCACTAAAAAACTCTCTTTTCTGGATCGGTTTCTAACCTTGTGGATCTTTCTGGCAATGTTTGTGGGGGTGGGCTGGGGATATCTCTTCCCCGGCGTGGTCGATTTCTGGAATCAATTTCAGGTGGATACGACCAATATACCCATCGCCATTGGGCTGATTCTGATGATGTATCCACCACTGGCCAAGGTGAGGTACGAGGAGATGGGGCAGGTCTTCCGGAATTATAAAGTCCTTACTCTCTCTTTAATCCAGAACTGGGTGATCGGCCCTATCCTTATGTTTCTTTTAGCGATCGCCTTTCTTTCTGGATATCACGAGTATATGGTCGGATTGATTCTGATCGGACTGGCCCGTTGCATTGCCATGGTGATCGTATGGAATGACCTGGCCTCCGGAGACAGAGAATACTGTGCCGGGCTTGTGGCCTTCAATTCCATTTTCCAGGTTCTCTTCTTCTCCATCTATGCCTACATCTTCATCACCATCCTTCCGCCCTGGTTGGGGCTGAAAGGAATGGCGGTCAAGATCACGATCGGTCAGATTGCGGAAAGCGTCTTCATCTATCTCGGAATTCCTTTTATTGCAGGAGTCCTCTCACGAATCATTGGTCTAAAGACCAAAGGCAGGGAGTGGTACGAACAGAAATTCGTTCCTAAAATCAGCCCCATCACTTTGATTGCCCTTCTATTTACCATCCTGGTCATGTTCTCCCTTAAAGGTGAATATATTGTTCGGTTGCCCCTGGACGTGGTGCGGGTGGCGATTCCTTTGCTCATCTACTTCGTCCTTATGTTTCTCGTATCGTTTTACCTCTCGACAAAGGTGGGAGCAACTTATGAACAGTCCACTACGCTGAGTTTCACCGCAGCATCGAACAATTTCGAACTGGCCATCGCTGTGGCCGTGGCGGTCTTCGGAATCAACTCCGGCCAGGCATTTGCCGCAGTCATCGGGCCTCTGATGGAGGTTCCGGTCTTGATCAGTCTGGTCAATGTGGCGCTCTGGTTTAAAAGAAAACATTTTCCTTATGCCGTAGAGACGCCCGCAGGAGTCTGCCATGTCACCTGCAAACCATGACCAAAACCTTAGTGCCAGGCAACGGTAATTCGGTATTGGCACTGTCCTGGCACCAAACCGAATGTGCCCCCAGACATTCCCCCTGCCCCATGGCACATCGGACGATCTACAATACAATCAAAGAGATTCCTGTCCCTATTAGGACGACCCAGAGGATATCCGCCTTTTTTAGGAGAGCAATAAAAGCTCCGAGCGTGATAACGAGACGCGGTAGATCCCAGGGGATATTTGAGGCAAAGTGTATGGTGACAGTTAAGAGAAGTCCCACAAAAGAACATAGGATGCCAGTGAGAACCCTATTAAAATAAGGCGAGGTTCGCATTCTGTCAAAGTAAGGCACAATGCCGATGACGATCATGAACGAAGGCAAAAACACACTGACCGTTGCGACAAGCCCTCCCAGAAAACCATGTAACAAGTAACCCATGAAGGTTGCCGTAATTACAATAGGCCCTGGAGTTACCTGCCCCATGGCAATTCCGTTCAAGAGGGTGGGACCATCCATCCATCGTCGAACCTCAACGACTTCGTGAAACATAAGAGGGACAGAGGCAAAACCACCCCCAAAGGCAAACAGATCTATCCTGAACATGAGGGTGGCAAGGTCGAACAGCTTTCGGTCTAAAAAATAAAAGGCTGTAAACCCTATGGCTGTAACCAACACTATTAATAAAAGAGATTTTGGAGCATGTTCCTTTTTCATGGTACCCACTGCAGGAGAAAGAGGTTGTTTGTTATAAAGGATCATTCCCAAGAAGGCAGAGATGATAATGACCAGGATGGGGTTAATCCTCAGCCCAAAGAGACCTGCGGCAATCAACACATTGATCACATTTTTCCAGCTCTTAATGGAGGTCCTGCCAAAGGATAAAGTGGCATTAGCGACAAGAGCAACAACGATGGCCTGAAGTCCATTAAATATTGAAACAACGGAGGGTAATGTATGCGTCCTTGCATAGAGGGCAGAAAGGATCATCATGAAAAGAAATGCAGGAAGTCCAAATCCAATGAAACTCGCGGCGGCGCCTCCTACTCCCCTTACCCTGAAGCCAATGTACGCGGACATTTGCATAGCCGTTGCACCCGGTATGGTCTGACATAAGGCAATACCATCGCGGGCAGTCTTTTCATCGAGCCAATGCTTTTGATCCACAGCCATTTTACGAATGTAGGCAACCATTGCCGGGCCGCCAAATGCGGTAGCTCCCAGTCTTAAAAAAGATGTGAAGAGATGGGTCAGGGAAGGATGTTGTTCAACCTGTTGACACTCCGAGTCTTTCATAAAGACCCTCTCCTGCCATAAGATGATGGGAGTCTTCTTCCCAATTGCTCTTACCTTCTCTTAATGGCTGCATCCCCCTTGATGGCCCTTACAGCAACCACTCATAGAAAGTTCCTGAAGCCTATTTTCCCTGAGTAATTGAAGATTCTCTTTCACTGTTCGGGCGCCTGCCTCATAGACCCTTACCCCCATTGTATTTAACTTCATCAGGGCTCCTGGTCCAATTCCTCCGACCACCACAGCGCAAACCTCTTTCCCGCCTAGGGCTGAGACAGGTTCGCACATGCCATGGACGTGCTGAAGATCGCGATTTGGCACCGTCACCGTCTCTTTTGTCTCCGCATCGACAAGGATAAATGCGGGTGCCGAGCCGAAATGATTGTAAACCTGGCTTTCAATACCTTCATCCTTTTGAACAGCAAAACCTACCTTCATGACTTTCTCCTTTCTCTTTGATATTAGTCTCGATTCTCAGCGCCTTCCCTTTGAGAAGGGCCTCGGCTACTTTGCGCCTGGCCTGGTCAAGAATTCGCCCGAATGTGGCTCGAGATATTTTCATCCTTTGCGCCGCATCCTCGTGGTAAAGTCCCTCGTAATCGGCAAGCCTTAGGACCTCCACTTCGTCCATGTGAAGAGATACCTCTTCAAGCTTAAATAAAGGAATCCCTCTTGGCTTGAAATAATAAGCATTGGGCCTGCATCCCACAAACCGGCATTTTCTCGGTCTCGCCATAAAACAATTATAAGCATATGCTCATAATTTGTCAAGGCTAGGGGATGTAATTGCAACTCAGACACTGGACTTTAGACGTTAGACATCAGACTCTTCCAATATATGAAATTAATTCTATATTTCACTCTTTTGAAATTTTTTCGTATATGCCAGGAGTGCAAATTCCACGGCTATCTGCCAGTCCTTTATCTTTGTGTCATCCCTGGCTATTCCTACTCTTCAGTCTGACGTCTGCCCGCAGCGCCAGCGCTTGCGCGGCGTGAGGTCTATAGTCTTACTGTCTGAATCACAAGGATTGAAAAAAGGGGGACAAACTGCTTTTCAGGGTTTTGAGTTTTGCCAACGAGGAGAAAAAACGGCTTGTCCGACCTTTTCAGGCGATCAGGTCGGGCCTGGGAATTTCGAATTCGCAGGGCACTCCGGTCTGGCAGAGGCCACAGGCAGGGGGAGGGTTCTGTAAACCATAGCCCTGGCGTTTTGCTTTTAATGGCTCGGAATTGATGTATTCGTTGCATCTATCCTTATCATGACCCTCTTCTGTGATGGCTCCGGCAGGACATCTCGGGATGCACTTCCCGCATTTTTCGTTCCGGAAGAGAAGGCAGTTCTCTTTATGGTGGCCGTACTTTCTCTCGCTCGGGGTCAGCTTCAGAAGGGTGACGACACTTCCTATTCGGACGGCCATCCCTTTCGGGGTGATGAGGCCATCGTTGAGGCTGAAAGTTCCAAGACCACAGGTGTAGGCCACATGACGCTCTGACCATGGAGAAGCCCAGCCCACCTTTTCATCCCGGAAGTATCGAAACGTGGGCATCAGGAGAGGGGCGACCGCCACAAAACCTAAATCCTCCAGAAATCCCACGACATGTCTTCGCAAAGCGCCATTGCAGACCTCGCCGAAATCCCTTGTGTAGGCCCAGAGTTTGGAAGGAAATTTTTCTTCTTTGCGATTGCTTTTCCGGGTGTCCTCGGCTGTGGGCAATATCCATGAAATGACGCTAAGCTGCTCGTACTCGGGGAGAAGAAGTTCTCTCCCCTTCTCCTTTAAGGCAGCAGCGATGATCTCTCTCGGGGTAAGGTGGAATGAACCGATAATGCTCTTATACTCAAAGAACAGAGGATCCGTTCCCGAGGCAAATCCGACCAGAGGCTCTTCCCAGTAAACGCCATTATCCAGTTGGGTTCTCCGGTTCTGGTTATTCTCATTCAAGAAATTTTTAATAAGCTGTTCGAGGACCTCATTTGGATTTTTTAGAAAGACAACCTTTTCCTCTTTTGTCATCGTTTTCTCCTTGTCTTGTTATCCTGGACTCCTGATAACCTGGTATCCTGGTACCCTGACCTCCTGATACCCTTTGAGGTTAATCCTTCTCCATCTTTGTGGAGTCAAAGCCACCCTTTTCATGAATTCCCGTCAATTTGCAACGGTATTCCTCGATGGCCAGTTTTAATGCATCCGTGGCTAAGGTGAAACAGGGAACTTTCTCTTTTGGCAACTGGGAAAGGACTTCCTTTGATGTCTCGTCGGATATCTTCAGAGCTTCATCGATCGTAGTCCCTTTAATCCGGTCTGTCAGAATGGAACTGGTCGCAATGGCCGCCCCGCAGCCGAAGGTTTTAAATTTCGCCTCAGTAATCTTATCCCCCTCCACCTTGATGAACATCTGCATGATGTCGCCGCAGGAGGCATTGCCTACGGTTCCGACCCCATCTGCATCGGAGATCTCCCCGACATTTTTAGGGTTCTGAAAATGTTCCATTAAAAATTTCGGATACTTTGCCATTTTCACTCCTCACTGGGAATGGTTTTGCTGTTCTGATCCTCTAATCGCTCCAGACGCTTGACCCTTTCTTCCAGTTTACTGTGTAGCTGGAGAAGCATCTTCATAATATCCGACAGCGGGTCCGGAAGGTTCCCATGTTCGAAATCAAGATCTATTTTTTCAGGGGTGAGTGACTCAACAATGCGACCCGGAACGCCGACCACCGTCGCACCGGGTGGAACGGCCTTAACCACCACAGAGCCAGACCCAATTTTTGCTCCATCCCCGATCGTGATAGCTCCCAGGATGGTGGAGTTCGACCCCACGACGACACGGTTTCCCAGGGTGGGATGGCGCTTCTTTTTTTCAAGGGTGGTCCCACCAAACACAACGCCTTTATAAATGAGGCAGTCATCGCCGATCTCGGTGGTTTCCCCGATCACCACTCCCATGCCATGGTCGATGAAAAGCCGCCTGCCGATTTTTACGCCAGGATGAATCTCAATACCCGTAAGTGCCCGACTGAGATGAGAGATGAGCCGGGCAGTGGTGTACCATCTTTTCTTATATAAAAAATGGGCAATTCGATGAAACCAGATGGCATGAAGACCCGGATAGCAGAGAAAGATCTCCACATAGTTCTTTGCCGCGGGGTCTCTCTCTCTAATCGTCCGAATATCTTCCTTCAATCGCTCCCACATAGAAGCAATTCACTCCCAAGGATCATAGGTTGATATGGATTTTAACCCAGAAAATACACTAAATCCAATGACAAGCATCTGTAGCCACACCCTTCAGGGTGCGCTATTTTCGCTCCGGTAAGAACCGGAGCGGCTACGGTTTATGGTGTGCAATGGTACTTTGGAATCAAACCACTATTGGTCGTATTCAAAAAAAATATTAACTCAGAAATTAAACTAAATCCAATCTATTGTATCTTTTGTAGGGAGCCCCTTCAGGGTTGCTTTAAGCAATGCTAAAGCCTTGGCCTACCGTCCTTCCCCTTAAAATAGAAACAGATGCTGTGTTTTTATAGATGGTCTCGTAAAAAGTCTGAAAAGCCCATCATCAGTCATTAGTCATTCCTGCCCCGATTTTCATCGGGATAAACTCCAGCAGGAATCCAGTATTTTCAAGTAGTTAGAATTCTCTGGATTCCCGTTTTCACGGGAATGACGACTTTTTACAATTCCATCTTTACAGGAATCCCTTTGGGTTTTGAGGCTGGGATTTCTTTTCTTCTTTCTTTCCGCTTTCGATCTTAAATCCGGATTCTTCGAGAATGAATTTGTCATCACCGGGGTCAGCCTTGAACTCCAGCTGGAGCTTTTTGGCCTCCTTGACATAAGATCCTTCTTTGAGACGGATCTCTCCGTCGGGCACAACGACGATGGCCGATTCTCCGAGGACAGGACATCTCTGCTCGCAAAACCCACAGCCGTTGCACTTCGAGGCGATGACGACAGGGCGGCGATACCCCTCTACAGGTCGAAAAACGATCGCATTGTATGGACATATCTCGTCACAGATCAGGCAGATCTTGTTTTGAGCCCAGACCAGGCACTTCTCCTTGAGTAAGATAGCAGTTCCCACTTTGGCATGGTTCTTCTCCTCAATGGAGACGGAGCGGATGGCCTGGGTGGGGCAGACCTTGCCGCAGACATTGCAATTCTGATCGCAGGGAGCTAAACGGAGGTCCATCTTCGGAGTCCAGAGCCCTGAGAAGCCCGATTCCCAGAGGCAGGGTTGAAGGGTATTTGTCAGGCAAGACTTCATGCACTCCCCGCATCGGATGCAGGTTCTAAGAAATTCCGTTTCAGGAATTGCCCCGGGGGCACGGATGAGATTGTGTTTACCCTGAAGCAGGGTGAAAGGAGTCCGCGCAGCCAGAAACCCAACTCCCAGTCCCCCAGCCAGGGAATAGATGAATCCTCTGCGAGAAAAATCTATCCCCGAATATTCTCCGCCTATGGAAAGGGAAACAGGAAAGGTAATGGCGTTCTGCGGGCAGACTTTAACGCAGGTCCGGCACTGGATGCATTCCGGGAGACGACTCGTTTTGGGATCCTCCGGAATCGCCCCCATGGGGCAGGCCTTCAGGCATTTCAGACATTCATTGCACTCCTGGCTGACCTTCCGTTTGAAAAGGCCAAGTGGAGAGATCAGGCTGAGCAGGGCTCCCAGGGGGCAGAGGTACCGGCACCAGAAGCGCGGAGCAATAAGGTTGAGAGCAACGATCCCTCCAAAGATGAGGAGCGTGATGGCGGACATGTAAAATACGGGTTGAAAAAAATGCAAGTGAGAGAGGGATACCCATCCTAAGACTTTGGATAACGGGCGCAGAAGGTCTAGAAAGAGGTTGATCAGGGTAATCACCAGAGGGTAGATGAAGAAAGTATAAAAACGCGTCAGGAGCGCGATGGGATCCATGAGGAAGGCGAGAGACAAACCGGTGACCGCGGCTATAATAAAAACGATCAGCAAAAAATATTTTACTTTTCGGAGGTTCGATTCAGTTTTTAAACTCTCCCTTTTTTTCTTTCGGAAGAGAAGGAGGTCCAGGAAATCAATGGAAGCCCCCATGGGACAGGCATAGGCGCAGAAAAACCTGCCGATGAGAAGCGTAGCCCCGATCGTCACAAGAGCCCAGAGAGCCCGGCCAATCATCTCCCTCGCCGCGAAAACAGCATTCAGCCCCAAGAGCGGATCGAGCCGCAAGTAGATATCTGCCGGAAACCAGTCCGGAAGTTTATAGGTGGCAAAAACGAGGAAGAGTGAAAAAAGAAGAAGGGAGAGGGCCTGGAGGGTTGTCCTCATGTTGTTCCTTTATAGATTTTAAGTTGGTCCGTATCAATCTTTCCGAGACCCTGCTGATGAGCAATGAGCAGATGTTCCACCTGCCTGCCTTTAAAATTCTGGCCATACCATGGAACGATGGTGACCCCATAAGAATCCACTGCCACGGGGTCTGTTCCAGCGATGATGAGATTGGTTTTTTTGACATCGCCCGGTCCTCCGGGCCCGCCCGAAGCCAGAGCCCGTGTGGCATCGATGATCGTTAACTGGGGCTTGATCAGGGTAGCGAGATCGGACAGGGCCTGATTAATATTGATTCTGGAGTGGAAGCTTTCCCGATCCCAGATCAGGCCCATGAGTCCCTTGAGGCCCAGGCTTACGCCCGTTGCAGAGTGGGATTTGGCAACGGGAATATTGATCAGGACATCGCTCTCCAGAGCCTCCTGGATGACTTCTACCCGGTCCAATACTTTTCCTTGCGGGATTTTGATCTCTTTAAAGAACTTTCTTTCCTGGAAGGCCTGAACATGGACGCCGGAAATATTCTTACATGCCTCTCGAATCCCGCTTCTTTCAAGACAGAGTTCTGCCCGATGCAGGGTATGATCCAGTATTAAAACTTGCCGGGCCCCTGCATGAATGCATTCCTGAGCCACGGCGGCGACGACCATGGGATGGGTGGTCGCGCCGAACTCAGGCGTTCTGGCAAAGGACATGTTGGGTTTTAGAACGACCCGGTGTCCCTTTTTCACAAAACGGGAAATTCCTCCGAGGGTTTCCAGAGCTTTTTTTGTAGCGGCAGCAGGTTCTCCAGAGATTACTGCAAGGTCATATTCTTCTTTTGCAGGCAAGATGGAGGGCTTACCGGCAATACCTAAGGCCACTCCTGCAGCAGCTGTTTTAAGGAATCTGCGTCGAGTTATTCTTTGATGACTATCCACGAATCACTCTTTTTATATTCGACTGAAATTTTATTATGAATGGCTCGAATGATACCAAATTGAACAAATCTTGTAGAATTTATAAATGATGGTCTCGTAGAAAGGCTTAAAAGGCCATTTTCTGTCATTCCTGCGTAAGCAGGAATCCAGTCTTTTTATCTAGTTAGAATTCTCTGGATTCCCGTTTTCACGGGAATGACCTTTTTACGAGTTTGTCATAAATTCCATTCGATTCATTCGCTATCATTCGTTTTTGGTTTTTATACAAGAAAATCCGATGGAACATTTTTCAGCCGGGCCACATCTCGAATCTTCTTTGAAACGTTGAACCCGATCGAGCATTTCACCGGGCACGAGGAACAATCCTCACAAACCCTGGAGGGAAGATTGAGTGACACGATCAAGTCCTGAGCAAGCGCTAGATTTCGGTAGCCATATGTATACATATAGGCCCGCATCAGATCAGGGATAGGGAGTTTTTCCGGACATTGTCCTAAGCACTGTCTGCAACCCTGACAGTATAATCCGAGGATGGAGGCTTCCTTCTGCAACTCTAATTTTTCAGGTTCGGTGAGGATCAGATCTTCCATGACGGAGAGGTCGGTTTCCAAATGTTCAAACGTGGTGAACCCGGGGATGATGGTATGAACATTCGGATCCTGAAGAATCCACTTCAGCGAAGCCTTTATATTTTTTATTGTCGGGGGTTGCTGAAAGGCCCCCCGGATCGCTTTCATGCCGATAATTCCAATGCCGGCCTGAGAGGCTCTGGCAATTGCATTTCTCACTTCCGCATAATGTTTTTGTTTGAAGTTATAGGAGGTTAGAATGACATCGTACGCTTTCGAATCGGTGGCGGCATGAATGACCTCCGGTTCGTTAGAATGAGTGGAAATCCCGACGAATCGGATTTTTCCGTCTTTCTTCGCCTTCTCAAATGCTTTCAGGGCCGGTTCGAATACGACCGATTCTTTTCTGGATACCCCATGTAAATGGAGGATATCGACATGATCGATGCCCAGACGTTTCAAGCTGAGATCCAGTCTCCTGAGAAACTCCTCAGTGGTTGCCCCTTCCGTGAATAAGCCTTTTGTTCGGTCCTGGGGGAGACTCACTTTGCTGGCAATGTAATAGGAATCTCTGGGGCGACCCTTGATGACGCTTCCTATCACTTCTTCATTCCGGCCTCCCATATAGCCATGGGCAGTGTCCAGAAGTAGAATGCCGGAATCCAGCGCCGCCCGGATAAGGTTGGGGTTATCAGTGAGCATTACTCCCATATTGATCACAGGAAGCTTCAAACCTGTTTTCCCGAGGGTGCGGTAAACGAGCTTCTTCTCTTTTCCTTTTGTCTCAACAACTCTTACCTCCTGTTTCATGTCGAGCGGAGGGAGAAAAAAGAGCCCTCCAAACCCCGCCAACGATGACTTCATAAAATCTCTTCTGCCGATCAGTTTTTTATTCACTGTCCCTCCTTCTCCCCCCAACTTTAGGCACTTTAGATCACTTTAGTCACTCGTCACTTTTTTGTAATCCTATCTTCAAAAAGCTTAAGGTATTTTAAACGGAGAGAAGCCTCATTGAGATTAAGTATACCCCAGATGTATCTCCCTTTCCAGTGAAGGCCAACTTCTCCATGGTGGGGGTCCGAGAGGGTATAACGACCCTCTGTTGTATCCTTTCTTGGACCCTTGATCGTCTGGAGGTATTTTTCAATCATGTCCCTGCACTCATTCTTATTTTTCCCCTCGATGACAAACAATTTGAACTTCTTGCCTTGAAGTTCATAATCGGCGGTAAAGCTGGAATGTAAGAAAGAGTAACCCAGGAAATTTATGGCAATAAATTTTTCAGAGTGTTTCTGTTTCCCCTCGGCGGGGAAAGCGGATAAGATGGAGGGAAACGATCCCTTCGTGCCTAAATTTTCAGCCATTTTTTTGGCAAAGGCAACCAGCACCTCCCGATCCTCCGCACCGGTATTGACGGTGCTTATCTTTACATAGTAAGGCCCCGTCAAAAAATTTAAGAAGCCTTTCTCGTAATAGCCCTGGATTCCGATATCCAGAAAGTTTGCCTCGGGAAGGCGCTCCTGACTGTAGATCCCAAAGGCATAGAGGGGGGTTCTGTGACGATAAACATCAACGGTCACAGAGACTTTCTTTTCGTTCTGGTATTCCGCTACCTTCAATTCCTGAAAATCGTAGGCAAAATAGAGATCCGCCGCTCCATTGATATATTCGTAAAGAATTTTTGGAATAAAAGTCTGGATCTCCCCGGATTGCTTCCACCCAGCCATTTCTGGAAATGCGAAGTCCTTTGCCTCCAGAGCCGCCCCCATCAAAAAAATAAACATCCCCACTCCCAAACAAATGGTTTTCATTGTCTTAAGTCCTTTCTGTTTCTCTAAAAAGGTGGCAGAAATAAGGGGAGACGATCGTCTCCCCCCATAAATAAAATTATAACCTTTTTTCTTAATAAAAAAAGACTCACCCTGCAATAAACTCCGCCGGCACGTCTCTTAACCGCGCCACATCCCGGATCTTGGGTGATACATTAAATCCAACAATTATTTTGAGGTCAGGCAATCGTAATTTACTATTGACTTGGGTGGCTTTTCTGAAAAAGGGTTTGATCAAGAGAGGAAAAGAAATACTTTATTACGATTGCCCCAGGTATGACCCAGAAGAGCATTGTTAGGCCAATATTTAGGTCTTGACAACTAAACAAATGTATAGTATCTATTGAGGCATCGGGATTTGTCTATGGGCGAGGGTTGGGAAGCCGGTTTGGTATAGGGTCGAAGGGTTAAGGCAATTTTAAAAACCAATGACATAACCCGTCAACGAAACTGGCCTCCTTGCCTTTGCCATAAGACCGAAACCCGGTCATTCAGGTCCAGGAGGTGGCTATGGAACTGACGGCTCGGCAGAGAGAGATATTCAGCTTCATCCAGGCGTTTATCAAAAAGAGGGGTTATCCCCCCTCGGTGAGGGAGATCGGTGGACATTTTAGCATCTATCCCAGGGCGGTTTTTGACCACCTGAAGGCACTGGAACGAAAGGGCTATTTAAAACGGCAGCATTCGATGTCCAGAGGCCTGGAGATACTTGTCTTTGAGGAGGATAGGCTCCGAAAGGGAAGCAGGCCGTTGATCCGGGACATTCCCGTTTTAGGCAGGGTTGCGGCAGGAAAGCCCACCCTGGCTGTGGAGCATGTGGAAGAGACCATTCCTCTTCCGACAGAATGGGTAAAGGGCAGGGAGGTTTTCCTTCTGAAGGTTAAGGGCGACAGCATGTCCCCCTATATCCTTCCGGGCGATTATGTGATCGTTCGGTCCCAGCCTTTGGCTGAGAACGGGGATGTGGTGGTGACCCTGATGGGTGAGGAGGCGACGGTGAAGCGGTTTTTCAAAAAGAGGGGAAAGATCGAGCTGAAGCCGGACAACGAGCGCTGGGAGACGATCCGGATTGAAGAGGGAGCAGGAGAGATTCAAATTTTGGGTAAGGTGATCGGGGTGTTCAGGAAGGTTTGATTAAAATGCGGAATGCGCCCTGAACCATGTGAGATTCAGGGCTGCCATGCACCCTACGTGGTGCATGGCGGAGTAATGAGTTCGGAGTTTTTAATTTTTGCCTCAAACTCCGAACCAACCACAAAAAGGGGAAATACAGAACATAAGAATCTGTCACTCCTGCGAAAGCAGGAGTCCAGTCCTCTCTGGTTCCCTGCCTTCGCAGGGACGTGGTCTGGATTCCCGTTTTCACGGGAATGACACATAACTGTAACAATAAATGATTTTTTCAAGCATTAAAGTGTTACGAACATTGAAGATTTATCGAAAGGCTCTGGAATATGGATTCTAAGCTCCGAACTCCCAACTCCCTGCCTTCGCCGAAACGCCTGCCCTCCGCAAGGCTTCTGGAGGCGGGCTTCGTGCAGGCAGGCGAACTCCGAACTATCTTCCAAGGGAAGAATTCACTTGAAGATATTCTGCTTCAGTTGACTCTGGACGGTGTGCCTTCTTCTCCGAAGAAGATTCTTTTCCGTGGGGAAGGGACAGGTGGAATCGCATCCTATGCGGCGGGGTGGATGGCAGGCAAGGGGATGGATGTCATCGTTCTGGATGGTGCGAATCGCTTTAATCCTTATATAGCGTCATCCTTCGCCAGAAAGGCGTTGATTTCTCCGGAAGAGATTCTTAAGAGGATTCGAATCGCAAGGGCCTTCACCTGTGAAAAGCTTGGAAGCAAATAAATAAGACATTGCCGGACAAGACAGTCGCCTAACAACAGGCTAAAAGGTTGACATTCAAATCCCGCTTTGGGGACTTCTTTTGTTTTTAAACGTCAGGCGTCGTTGTTTTTATGTTAGAAAGGAATCACTGATGGAGAGATTTTTATTCTGGCAAAGATGGTTATTTATTGTTGGAGTTGTCATTTCGATTTTTGGAATGTTTATGTCTTTTTTTAGCGGGACAGCGCTTTTTTATTTGTTCGACAACAACATCAATTCTATTTTCTGGGGAACCGCCGATGTTGCCGATGGTGTGAAAGGGTTTCAAAGATGGATCTATGGCGCATGGGGAGCAACGGTAGCAGGTTGGGGAATATTTGTGACCTTTATTGCCCACTATCCGTTTCAAAGAAAAGAAAAATGGTCATGGAATTGTTTATTATCGGGAGTCCTTGTATGGTTCATAATCGATACCGGGTTTTCTGCTTATTTCAATGTTTATATCAATGTTATTCTTAACACCATTTTTTTAATAGCAGTTATATTGCCGCTCGTTTCCACAAGAAAACATTTTGCCGGATAGAAAAAAACAATACCGGATTCCCGATTTTTGTTTAGAGGGTTTTCAAAAAACAGGTTGTCATGTTATAAAAAGAAGGATAAAGAAAGGAGGGATACCCATGAACAAACAGGAAAAATTAAAGGAGTTAAAGGAGAAGCTTGAAGAATTAAAGGGCAGGGACCCTTCGCACTGCTCCGGAACCGAAGGTTTTGTCGGGCATACCGGACATTCGATGTCTCCGGAACTTTTCCAACAAATCGAAGCTCTGGAAGAAGAGATTAAAAAATTGGAGAAAAAATCATAATCCACATGTTCCCTCTGCCATAGATTTTCCTCGATAAACGCAGATTACCATTTCTCCATTATCCCCCAATCGGATGTCTCTCTATTTTTTTGTCCGCTTTTTTTGATTTGGAAGAAGGTAGGTTATAATGATTCACCTAACACAACCATGAAAGCCGTTGACCTTCTCTTGATTCATGTTCCCAAGTTCTCCAGTTTTTACCGGCCTTATGGCCAGTATATGACGGTCAATCTCATTCCCATGGGAACGCTTGCCCTCGCAGACCTTGCTAGTCAGGCGGGGTATCGAACCAAGATCTTGCATCTCGGGCTGGAATGGATCGAGAGAGGGGACTTTTCTCCTCTAACTTATATGAAGGGAAAAGAAGTTAAAGTTGCCGCCATCCCCCTTCATTTTCATCCACAGTCCTATGATGTGATGAAGATCGCCGGCGAGATAAAGGAAGAAAAGAAGGAGACCTTTATCCTTTCAGGCGGATACACAGCCAGCCTCTTTCACAGAGAGATCTTGTCCTTCTTCCCTCAGATCGATGCAATCATCCGCGGGGACGCAGAAGTTCCGCTCATCGCATTGATGAAGGCATTAGAAGAGAAGAGAGGGTTTGAGGAGATTCCCAACCTCACCTGGAGAAATGGGGGAGAGATCAGAGAAAATCCTCTCTCCTATGTAGCTTCTGAAAGTGATCTGGATCGGTCCTCCTATACTAACCTCTCACTGCTCCAGGATAAAGAGACCTATATCCACTATATAGGAATGCCTTTTGTCTGGGCCAAAGGGTTATCCAAAGAGGAGAATCGAAAACATTTCCATCTAGGCCATCCCATCTTTCCCCTCAATATCGGCAGGGGATGTCCGGGAAACTGTACCTGGTGCGGAGGAGGTAGTGAAGCCCAGTTGATCGTGAACGGAAGGAAGAGGGCGGTCTTCCGCTCTCCAGAGGCTGTGATGAAAAGCATGGCCGAGGCAGTGGAGATGGGATATGAAATGTTTAACATCGCCTTTGATCCCGGGAAGGAAGGGGAGAGTTATTATGCCGAGCTATTTCCCCTGTTGAGAAAGAATCATCTGCGAACAAGGGTCTATTTCGAATCGTTCTCCCTTCCCACCGAGCCCTTCCTCGAAGAATTTGCCAGGACCTTTATTCTCGATGGCTCGATCCTCGCCCTCTCTCCTGAATCCGGAGATGAGGGCGTGAGGCACAGGAATAAATCTTTTTCTTATTCGAATGAGGCGTTGATGAAGGCAATCTCTGCGGCTGAACGATTAGGAATCAGGGTCGATCTCTTCTTCTCCATGGGCATCCCAGGTGAGAGGTATTCCGACCTATCGAAGACCGCTGCCCTTCGGAGAGAGATCAAGCGAAGATTTAAGAAGATCGGAAGGATCTGGTCCAGCCCCATCTCCCTTGAGCCTGGTTCTCCCTGGCACCTCCATCCCGAGGAGTTCGGCATCGTCTCCACAAAAAAGTCGTTTTTGGATTTCTATCGCGGGAGTTCTCCCGGAGGAGGTGGATTGGGCTACTTCATCCCTGACTACAGGGGAGATGGAAAAGAACTCAATGAACAGGAATTTGAGTCGGTCTTAAGAGAGGCAAAGTGCAGGGAGTTCTGTTCTCTTCACCCCAATCCGACAAAAGCCAGCGATCCCTTCTGGGGCAGGCTCTTCTGCCGTTATATGAGCTGGCGATCGAAAGGTGACCATGAGTAATCCCAGAATTACGTCATGAAGGGGAAGCATCTCCAATTTCGTGATGACAGAATGGACTCCAGAGGGGCAGGCGAACCAGACTTCGAAATCTTTAGGATTGCGGATCATTAGACGTTTAAGGGAAACTTTCGTAGTCAATGAAAATGAGGTTTTTATTGTTCTTGGAGCGTCTGGAGCCAATCCTTAAGCGGTGCCGCCCTAAATCTTTCTCCGCTGGCCCGCCTGCCCCTCTGGAGTCGGCATTTCCATGGATTTCTATCACAGGAAAAGAGGTGTTTACTCAGGAAGGCAGGTAGGAATGCTTTTATGCAATTAGCGAATAGAATCTATATTGTGGATGGAACCCTGAGAGAAGGCGAGCAGTCTCCCGGTGTCTACTTCACCCGGGACGAGAAGGTTGAGATTGCAAGAGCGCTGGATCAATTGGGAGTGCCCATTTTGGATGCGGGCATGCCATCCGTTTCAACTGAAGAAAGGGAGACCATCTCTGCCATTGCCCATCAGGGCCTCAGGGCATCCATCGGAGTCTCCATCAGGCTGAAGAAGGAGGAGGTCGATCAGGCGGTCCAATGCGATGTGAAAGAGGTCTTCATCATCTGCCCTGTGAGTTCCCTTCACCTCAGATTAAAACTCGGAACGGATGAAGAGGGAGTGAAGAAGTCTGCAAAAGAGGTGATTGACTATGCCTCTCGAAAAGGGCTTCTGGTCAATCTGGTGGCAGAGGACGCTTCAAGGGCGGAAATTCCATTTATCAATGAAATCCTTTGCGATGCCTATGGATGGGGAGCCCGAAGAGCTTTTCTCTGCGACACCGTGGGAGTGATGGAGCCTTTCAGGATGAAGGAACTGGTGAAGAAGGTGAGAGACCAAATCCCCGCAGAGATGGGATTGGGTGTTCACTGCCACAATGACTTGGGTCTTGCCACAGCCAATACCCTGGCGAGCATCGAGGCAGGGGCGGACTATCCCTCGGTGACGGTCAATGGGATCGGGGAGCGAGCAGGCAATCCACCTCTTCACGAGATCGTTTTAGCTCTGGAGAAGATCTTTCATCGGGAACACGGGATTGATATGAAGAGGCTCTATCGCCTCTCCCGCCTGGTTGAGCAATATTCCGGAATCTTTATCCCTCCCCATGCCCCCATCGTGGGCCTCAATGCTTTCCGCCACGAATCAGGCATCCATGTGGATGGAATTCTCAAAAATAGCCTGACCTATAAAGCCATCGATCCGGAGGAAGTGGGGAGAGAAGCCTCTTTTGTCCTGGGGAAGCATACGGGAACCCAGGCGATCCTCCACCTTTTGAAGCAAAGAGGATATGAAGCAAAAGAAGAGGAGTTGAGAGAGATCCTGCGAAGGGTGAAGGAGAGAAAGATGGCCGGAGGGAAAAGAGGGATCAGGAAGATGGCAGAGGAGTTGGAGGGATATTATAAAGAGAGTCTCAATTTCCCGATGGAGGCCTTCTGGGAGATTGTGGAAGAGGTTTTGAAGAAAAATGGGTAAGGGATACACGGGCGAGATCATTGAGAGGCATAGAGATGGGAGAAAGGAGGGTGAATACCTTTCCGCGCAGGTGGATTTCGTCCTCCTGCACGACCCCACCTTTGCGCTTCTCCTTCCGGAGTTAAAAGAATCCGGAGAAGAGATCTGGGACAGGGATAAGGTCCTTCTGACGGTAGATCACTTCGCTCCTCCCTCTTCGATTGAGCGGGCCAATATAGTGAAAGAGGTGCTCTCCTTTGCGGCGGAAAAAAAACTGCCTCATCTCTCTGTCTATCAGGGAATCTGCCATCAACTCTTGGTAGAGGGACCGTGGTTAAAACCGGGGATGTTGGTCCTTGGAGCCGATTCCCACACCGTAACCGGAGGCGCTCTTGGGTGTCTGGCTACGGGAATGGGATCTACAGACATCCTCTATGCCCTCATCACAGGCGGAACGTGGCTCAAGCCCCCTGAAGCAGTCCGAATCGATCTCAGGGAGAAACTTCCCCCCTATCTCATGGGAAAGGATGTCATTCTGGACCTCCTTGGAAGATACGGGGAGGGAGGATTCCTCTATCAGGCGATGGAGTTTTATGACATGGATGAAGCCATTCCCATGGATGACCGGTTTGCCATCTGCAATATGGTGGTTGAAGGAGGAGCAAAGAATGGACTCTTTTTGCCTGACAGGGTGACAGAAAATTATCTAATGGAAAGGGATGGCCATCTGGAAAAATCGAAAGACTGGCTCGAGAGAGGTTTCAAATATTCAAGAAAGATTGAGATGGATCTTTCGTCACTGAAGCCTAAAATTGCCCTTCCACATAGCCCTGCTCAGGTGATCGATGCGGAGGAGATAAGAGACGAAGCCATCGACCAGGTCTTCATCGGCTCCTGCACAGGAGGAAGGTTGAGGGACATTGAGTTGACAGCAAAACTTCTCAGGGGAAGAAAGGTTGCGAGGGGAGTGAACCTTCTCATCACCCCTGCCTCACAAAGGATTTACAAAAAGGCCATAGAGAAGGGTTATTTCTCAGCGATCATAGAGGCAGGAGGGGTGGTTCTCAATCCGAGTTGCGGTCCCTGCGGAGGTATTGACAAAGGGATTCTTGGAAGAGAAGAAAAGTGTCTGAGCACTTCAAACAGAAATTTTAAGGGCAGGATGGGAGATCCATCCTCAAAGGTTTTTCTCTCTTCTCCCCTTACAGCGGCCGCTTCTGCCCTCGCAGGCAGGATCGTCGATCCGAGAGAGGTGATGTGATGGCCCTTCCTGAAATCATCTCCGGCCATGTCTGGAAGTTGGGAGATCATGTGAATACGGACCTACTCCATCCTCCCTCCCACTTCAGCCTGGATGAGAAGAGGATGAAGGAAGGGATTGTTGAGGGAATACTTAGATTGGGCGCAGGGGTGAAAGGGGATTCATCGGATGAGGGATGGATAATCGTGGCAGGAGAGAATTTCGGCTGTGGTTCAAGTCGCGAGACTTCGGTGAGAGGTCTCTCCGTTTTCGGAGTGAAGGGGGTTGTGGCTGTGTCCTTCGCAAGGATCTTTATGCGAAGCCTGATCAACCTCGGCATTCCTGTCTTTGAGTCCGGAGAGATACAGGGATGTGTGAAGGATGGCGATCTGATCCGCATCTCCTTAAAGAAGGGGTGGATTGAGAGCCCGGACTCCCGACGATTTCCTTTTTCAGCCATTGATCCCCATCTCAAAAAGATCCTCGAGGCGGGCGGATTGGTCTCCTATCTCCGGAGTGAGAAGCATGGGGTATGATTGCGATGTGATTGTGGTTGGAGGAGGGCCGGCCGGATTATGTGCGGCCATCCGAACCCGGTGGGTGAAGAGGTATAAAGCCATCCCGTGCAGTACCCTCCTCATCGAAAACTCCTATCTGGGCGGGCTAGCGTCCTGGCGGGGATGTCTCTTCACAGGCCCTTCGTGGAAGATGGAGGGAAAGGATGTTGTCCGTCGACTCCTGAAGGATGTGGAGGATCTGAAGATAGGGGTTCATCAGGGAAGAGTCAGCCGGATCAACGCTGAAGGCGAAGTCAAAGAAGTCTTCACCTCCGATGGGAAAGTTTTCCGCTGCCTGGCTGTGATCATTGCCACCGGCATTAAGGCTCTTGTCAATGAAAAGGACTATCTTGGCAGAGGATTAGAAGTAACGAGCATGGGTTATGAGTTTATCGTCTCCCATCTGAGAAAGGTTCTCAGCAGAAGATGGGAGCCGAGGCTGGTGGTCGTAGGAAGCGAAAAACTCCGAAACCTCATCCCCTTGATCCGCGAACTGAACCAGGACCGCTCTCCCCTGCTGTTTGTCATGGAGGGAGAGGGAAAAGGGGGTGAAGATGTTATGCGGGGATGGATTGAAAGATACTGGGGGGATGGGGATGGACGGCTTCAGGGGGTAACCGTCCGGACATCGAAGGGGCCTCGTAAGATAAGGTGCGGGAAGGTTCTTTTGGACTTTAACTCCTATGAGCTTGCGCCTGCCTGGAGGATGGAGATTGGAACTGAAGAATTCGGCTCTTCCTTCATCAAGATCAATCAGGACATGGAGACATCGATCCCGGGCCTATTTGCCGGGGGAGATGTGACATCAGGAGGGTACAACTCCTTCTCAAGGGCAGTGGCACAGGGAATGGCGGCAGGCCTGAGCGCTTATCGCTATATCTATCATAAAAAATTCGGAACCTATCCGCCTCTCTTCGCCTATCGTCCGACAGATTTTCTCATTCCGTCAGATTTTGAGGAGCTTCCTTCTCTCGATGAGGACCTTCTTCCAAAGTCTCTGGTAGATGGAAAAGAGATTGAGGCTTTATTGGGAAGGAAGTGGGCCGGGTTGTCGAAAAGTTTCAATGGAAAGCTTTCCATCCGGAAGATGGCTGAAAAAAAGAATGTTGCCATCGAAGATCTTAAAAAAGTTTTAAAACGATTGGCGGAGAAGAAGATGATCACTTTCCATATAGACCTTATAATAAATAGACCTGGCGGGAACACTTTCAGACCCTTGTAATGCGGGTTTGTTGGAATTGAATGGGTCATAAACGACTTTACCAAAAGTGGACCTTAGCAAAGTTGGTGAACCATAGTGATTACCATTTTAAAGGTTCCCGCTACAAGGCTCTTACAGTGTCCCCGCCAGGTCTATTTTTGTGTTTTATTGCAACATTGAGATAGAGGATAGACGATGAGCGAACTACCGAAAGAAGCCCTTGAACTCGATCAAAAGATCATCGACTTTATTCGGAAAGGAGTGGATCAACAAGACCCTGAAGGGTTCAACAGGCTTGCACTCGAAGTCTTTGCCCTCCAGTTTAAATCTATTCCACTTTACAGGCGCTACTGTGAGAAGAGGGGAATCGAACCAGAGAGGATCTCTTCCTGGGAAGAGGTCCCGGCCCTTCCCACGGATGTCTTCAAGGTGATGGAACTCTCCATGTTTCCCTCGCAGACAGTGAGGACTTTCATGACGAGCGGAACAACAAAGCCTGAGGAGAGAGGAAAGGTCGGTTATGATGAGGGAGGGCTAAGACTCATGGATGCGACGATCGAGGAGGCGGCCTCTTCTTTTCTTTTTCCCGACGGGACGAAGACGAAGATCCTGATCATTGCTCCCTCTCCTGAGATGGCTCCACATATGATCATGGCCTACGGAATGAACCGACTGAAGGACTATTTCGGTCTGCCTCAGAGCCGCTTTCTTGTGGGCAGGGAGGGTTTTGAGGTGGAAACACTCCTGAAGGAGCTCCGTTTTTCGGAAGAAGAGGGCGTTCCAGTGACGCTCTGTGGTGGTTCTTTTGGTTTTGTCAATTTTTTCGATTACTGTCGCGAGAAGGGGTTAAAATTTAAACTCCCCTCTAGCTCTCGCACACTCGATGCGGGTGGATTTAAGGGAAGAAGCAGGGAAGTGAAGCGGGAGGAGTTTATAAAGGAATGTGGAGAGATTCTGGGAATCGAAAAAGAGTACTCTGTCAATCTCCTGGGGATGACGGAGATCAGTTCACAATTTTATGACAGCACATTGCGGAATTTTCACAAGGGTCTCCATCTTTCAGGAGCGAAGATCAATCCTCCCTGGACAAAGACGCTTGTGGTTGATCCGGAGACTCTGAAACCTCTTCCGCTCGGTGAGACAGGCCTGCTCAAGCACTTTGACCTTGCCAACAGAGGCCACATCCTGGCCATTCAGACCGATGATCTCGGGAGGATGACTGGAGAAGGGTTCGAAGTCTTCGGAAGATCGAAAGAGGGAGAGGCGAGAGGCTGTTCTCTGACGATCGATGAGATGACCCATATCGAAAAGGGAAAATGATGGAGAATTTTGAATTAGAGGCATACCATGTTCCCCCCGAATTGAGAGATCAGGTGAAGATATCCAGAACCATGGTCTATGAAGACGAGTCGACCCGCATCCTCTTAAAAATTCCATCGATCGATCGGACACTTATTCAATCCCTGCCCCATCATCTTAAGAAGAAGAGGTCCTATCTTGCCCATCTTCCGATCGAAAAGATCGTTCATGTCCTGGATGAGGCTTCCCGGAGATGGCTGGACAAAAATTATCCCCTCAGAAAGCTTGCTCTGAAGACCATTCCCCTCATCACCGGTTTCTCCCCGGAGGTTGTGGAAGCAAGCATTGATGTGGAGATGGAGAGTTCTCTCAGGGAGGATATGTGGCGCACCCTTTCTCTGGAGATCGGAAATCCACTTTACTTAGACGATTTTCAATACTCACCTCAATTGGGCGGTTACAGCCGGGCCTTTGGCCCTGAACTGATCGTCTCCATCTTCTCAGAAAACATCCCGGCCCTTCCACACCTTCTCTTCATGAGGTCTGCCCTGGTGAAGTCAGCCTGCCTCGGAAAAGTGGCAAGAGGCGAGCCCACCTTTGCTCCCCTCTATTTGAAGACGATCGAAGAGATCGACCCGGAGATGGCAAAATGTATGGCCGTCCTCTACTGGCAGGGAGGAGAGGAGGAGATTGAGGCTTCTCTCTTTGAGCAGGCGAGTGCAGTCGTCCTTTTCGGAGGAGTGGAGGCATGTAGATCGCTCATGGAGAAGATTCCCCGCAGGATTAGGACGCTGGTTCATGGCCATAGATTAGGTTTCGGAGTGATCGGGCGGCAAAGGATGAACCGTCAAGGGCTGGAGAGACTGGCAGAAGCCGTTGCCCTTGATTGCTCCATGTTCGATCAGCAGGCCTGTCTTGCCCCCCATGTCTACTACCTGGAAGAGGGCGGTGAGGTTTCGCCGAAAGAGTTCTGTCAGGCCGTTGCCGTGGCTATGAAGGCACTGAATGAGAGAATGCCGAGGGGAAGAATCTCTCCTGGAGAGGCATCAGCCATCCATCAACTCCGAGCCGCATACGAATTCAGGGAGTTGAATGGAGAGGATGTCTTGGTGTTGGCTTCGTCCCCAAAGACGGATTGGACAGTCGTCTATGAAAAGGATCCCGGAATTTTCTCTCCATCTCCTTTGAATCGGTTCATACGGATTTTCGGGGTGGAGGATATCTTTCAGGTTCCTCCAGCCCTAAAACCGATTGGTCCGTTCCTGCAGAATGCGGCTGTGGCCATCGGAGATGATCGGGAAAAAGAGTTCATCAGGATACTTGGAGGGCTGGGAGTGGCGCGAATCACCTCTCCAGGTAAGATGTCTGTTCCCTCCATGATGTGGCATCATGACGGAATATCACCTCTGGCCTCTCTTCTTCGCTGGTGCGATATGGAGAAGAAGGATGAGTTTTGAAGGAGATATCAGCAATGCGTTTTTCAATTGCAACCAACTGGGATTTGGGCTTGCTCGATCAGCTCAAGGGAACTCCGGTTGAAAGCCTCTATGGACAGATGTGGGGAGATCCTCTTGGAGGAGGAAGGATGGCCCTCTTCATCCCCAAAGTGGGGAAGGAAGAAGTGGCCAATTTCATCGCCGGAGCGAGAAAGATGGGATTGGAATTCAACTATCTCATTAACGGGACCTGCTTTGACAATATGGAGTTTACGAAAAAGGCGTATCGGGGAATTGTAGAGCATATCGAATGGATTGCCTCGACGGGGGCCGATATGGTGACCGTGACCCTTCCTTTCCTCGTCGAGATCGTGAAGAGAGAATTTCCACATCTGAAGGTGGCGGCCTCTTCTTTCGCACGGGTGCAAAATGTTCACCTGGCCCGCATCTGGGAGGAGATGGGAGCGGATAAGATCATCCTGCCTGAATCGATCGGCCGGGACTTCCGGAGCCTTCGGCTCATCAGAGAGGCGGTCGATTGCGAGCTGGAGCTGATCGCCAATCACTGCTGCCTCTTTCAGTGTTTCCTCGACCTTCATCACCGGAATATGGTCTCTCACGGTTCGCAGGCGGACCATCCCTGCGGCGGTTTTGCTCCGGACTATTGCAAACTGGCCTGCCAGCGGCTGAAGATTCTCCAGCCAGTTGAGCTCATCAAATCCACCTGGATCCGGCCTGAAGATGTCTCCCATTACGAAGAGATCGGGATCGACTGTTTGAAGCTTGTTGAGAGGTTCAGAGGGACGGAGAGCCTGCTTCAGATCGTCCATGCCTATGAGAAGAGAAATTACAATGGAAATTTAGTTGAACTTCTAACTTTGCCCCAACAGGGAGCCTTTCTGATGCCCAACCTGGAGATCATCGAGCGAACCGACCTCATCGAGCCCGAAAAGATGGAAGAGGTGATGGCTGTCCTCCGGGAGCCTTTCTCCGGGAAGGTTCATATCGATAATAAAAAACTGAATGGTTTTTTAGACCATTTTAAAAAGGTGGACTGCCTTCGCACCGATTGTGGCCAGTGCGGCTATTGCGAGACTGTGGCAAACAGGGTGATTTCCATCGATGAGGGATGGAGAAAAGAGATGGTCGCGAGGTTCGATCGAGCCATGGAGATTTTGACCACGGGTGAGATCGCAGGTTTCAGGGGAAAAGGATAAACTTTTGCAACCGTTTAGCCAGATAGAGGTTCCCGCGGAGTCGGAGATGGGCAACCCACTCTCCAAGGCTTCGAACGGCGGTTTTTGGATTGAATGGGAAGCGGACGATCTCATCTGAGCCAGCCCCATCGATCAGGATGAAGGCTAGTGCCAATGATCCGAAAGGTGCGCCACGAAGCCTTTCCGAGCGGCTCGTCCATCTCCGTGATACGATTTTGTGCTTGATTTGGTTAAACAGTTTCAAAATTTCAACCTTGACGGAATGTTCATCTGAGGTTATGAAATAAAAAAATGAGGAGGCTTTTCTGATTTCGGAGATTACGCAATGGATTTTAGAGCTGATGAGGGCCCATGGCCAGCTCTCGGTCTTCATCGGCGTGATGATCGAGCAGGTGATTGTCCCGATCCCTTCCCCAATGATCATCATGGGCGCAGGAGCCATTCTCATCTCCCCTGAGCTTTCCATTCTTAATGCCTTTCTTCAAATTCTATGGCTCATCGTCCTTCCCGGCACGATCGCTTCGACCTTAGGTTCCTATATCGGATATACCATCAGTTATTATGGGGGAAAGGCTTTAGTGATTCGTTTTCAGCGTTTTTTAGATGTGGATTGGAATCAGATAGAAAGATTGGAGAGGCGATTTCAGGGAAAGAAAGAGGCATGGAGCCTCTTTCTTGCACGCGCCATTCCTGTCTTTCCCATCTCTCTGGTCTCCATCTTTTCCGGCCTCTTCCATATTCCCATCAGGCCCTTTACCCTCTATACCTTTTTAGGCTCGATCTTCCGGTGTCTTTTCCTCGGTTTTGTAGGCTGGTGGGCCGGCGCGACTTATGAAAAAGTGGCCGGTCATTTAGATTCATTGGAGACGATCATCTCGATTCTCATGCTGATCGCCATGGGAGGCATCCTCGGATACCTCTACTATAAATTCAGAAGGCAGGGCTGAACCGTGGTTTGTTAAAGACGAATCTTGAATCGGGGGGAATCTAAATAGAAAGGAGGGTGAAGAATGAAGGTAACGGTGGATGAAGAGACCTGTATCGGGTGTGAGGTCTGCGTCGATACTTGCCCTGAAGTCTTTGAGATGGCGGACGATAAGGCTCGCGTCAAAGCAAATGAGGTTCCAAAGGATGTGGTCGAATCCTGCAGGGAGGCTGCTGAGAACTGTTCGGTAGAGGCCATTCAAATAGAAGATTAATCCCCCATCTAAAAAAAAGGGGCATCCCCCATATGCGGGATGCCCCTCATCCAGTATTAGTCGAAATATTCTTTGATCTCCCTATAGCGACCGGGATCCCGCAATCGCTCAAGGGCTTTGGCTTCGATCTGCCTGATCCTCTCACGGCTGAGACCAAATTGTCTTCCGATCTCTTCGAGTGTGCATTCGCCGTCTTCTCCGATTCCGAAACGAAGCCTGAGAATCTTCTCCTCTCTCGGTGAAAGCCCGGATAAAAGCTTGCCGATCTGGTGGACCAGATCCTTCTCCAGGAGTGAATCGGAAGGAGAAAGGCTTTTTTCATCGGGGATGAGGTCTTCGAGCGTGCTATCTTCTTCGCCAATGGGCAAATCGAGGGAGATCGGTTCCTCGATGAGGTTGAGAATCTTTTCCACATCATTGAGTGGAATGCCACTGTCTTTTGACAGCTCCTGGGAAGTGGGTTCCCGGCCCAGCCTCTTCACCTGATCTTTAAAGGATTTCATCATCTTCCCTTTGATCTCAAAGAGGTAATTCGGGATACGGATCGTTCTCGATTTCTCTGCAAAGGCCCTTAGAATGGCTGCCCTAATCCACCAGGAGGCATAGGTGCTGAATTTATACCCCTTCGTATAATCGAATTTGGCCATGGCCTGCATGAGGCCAAGGTTTCCTTCCTGGATGAGGTCGAGGAAAGAGAGGCCCCGGTTGGCATACCGTTTTGCGATGCTGACCACGAGACGGAGGTTGGCCTGGATCAGCGCATTCTTCGCCTGCTGGGTATCGAGAATGGCTCGCTGATGCCGGGTTAACATCTCCTTATACTTTCGACTCTTCTCCCTTTTTTCGGAAAGAGTAAATTTCAATTTTTTCCCGTTCTTCCCTTTGGCCTTCTGGCCTTGCCGGGAATGTCCGTTAACCTGTTTCTTTCCGTTCCTTGGGACAGAAGGCAAAGAAAGCTGTGCCTTCAGACGGTTGGTCTTAATCTCAAGGTCTTTTACTTGCTCCTCCCCTTCCTTAATCCTCTTGGCCAGGTCCACCTCTTGTTCAGGCGTCAGAAGAGAGATCCTTTCAAGGCTTTTCAGATATTCGAGGGTGATATCATGGGGGAAAAAGTAAGGTTCGTCCTGGAGACCCTGTTCGGATTGCACCTCCTCCTGTTCCTCAGCAGCGGCCTCTTCTCCCGCCTGGAGTTCAAACTCTTCAAGAGTCGCTTCATCCAATTCGCCCGCACTGTAATTGGGGGAATCAACGGAAGTCATAGAGGATGCTGTCTCATCGATAACGGACGGAGACGATGTCTCTTCGGTTGCGAGTCGTACCGACAGGGTTGGCTCCTCTCTCTTTTTCCCATTTGTCCTGCCCTGTTTCACTTGAATCAAACTCCTTTCTTATTATAATAAAAAACCCCTTCCAATCTTAAATATATGGAAAGGGTGAACCACCCAGCCAATTTTCTTTAGATTTATAGGTTATTAGGCTATTGAATTACTTTTCTTATATCATCATCACCCTGTTCGGGTGATTCATCCTTTTTATTTTAATATATTCAAATCTTCGTCATTTGTCAAGAATTATTTATCTATAAAATTAATCAATTATATCAATCAGTTATGTATTGACAAAGGAAATCCACCAATTTCAGATAGGATTTGTTACGAAATTTTCTCTTAAAAGGAAGGAAAGGGTATGGGAAATCGGGCCGATCTTGATTATCCGAAGGGTTGACTTTGAGAAGGCCTTCTTTTATATAAAGTTGAACCTGAAATCGAAAGAGTTTTCAATTTCCTCTTTCAAAACCCAAATGTGAGGGTTAGCGGCAAGGAGGCGGATAAAGGAAGGCTTTATAGATGGGATATGTTGATCTTCATCTCCATACCACCGCCTCGGACGGGGTTAAGAGCCCTTCCGAGATAGTGAGATATGCAAAATCCAAAGGGCTTCAAGCCATTTCCATTACCGATCACGATACGATCGGAGGCCTGGAGGAGGGTTTGGCAGAAGGGGATAGGATCGGGTTTGAAGTGATACCGGGCATTGAGATCAGTGCGGTACATTCACCCGGTTCCATGCATCTCCTTGGTTATTTTATCAACATTCACCATCCCCCCCTCAACGAGAGGTTGAAATATCTCCAGAGAGCAAGAGAAGAGAGAAACCCCAGGATGGTGGAGAAGCTCAATCGGCTGGGGGTTAACATTACCTATGAAGAAGTGGTCAGAGCTTCCGGGGGAGGGCAGGTGGGACGACCCCATTTCGCCCAGGTCCTTATTGAAAAAGGATATGTCAGAAATTTTCAAGAGGCTTTCGACCGGTATCTGAAGAAGGGGGCTCCCGCCTATGTTGATAAACTCAGATTTACACCGAGAGAAGCCATTCATTTTATCAATGAAGCCAGTGGGGTGGCTGTGCTCGGTCATCCCAACACCCTTGGTTTGAATGGATCCACGGAGCTGGAAAACCTCACCTTGAGCCTTCTCAAAGAGGGTCTGAAGGGGATAGAGGTCTATTATCCGGAGCATTCTTCCTCAGAAATCGGCAAGTATAAGGCTCTGGCTGAAAAACATTGTCTCATCCTGACTGGAGGGACGGACTACCATGGAATTGATAAAGAAAGTTTAGATGTCGGAGTGGGAAGAGGGGAGATGAAGCTTCCCTATTCGATGGTAGAATCTCTTAAAGCGGTTCGAAGTCGGCCTTAAAAACCAGGGAGGCAAAGGTGGTTGTCCTTCTGTTGACCATAACTGCTCTATTATGGGGTGCGACGCCCATCCTTGAAAAGATGGGTTTGGCAAAAGTCGATCCTCTGGTGGGGGTTACTGTTCGGAGCACAATCGTGACCATAAGTCTCTTAATCCTCACCTTTCTTCTGGGTAAGAGCAGAACATTGGTTTCACTGGATGGGAAGAGCATCCTGCTCTTCGGTGCAAGCGGTATGATGGCGGGTCTTCTCGGGATGTGGACTTACTATATGGCGCTACAAATGGAAGCCACTTCCAAAATAGTTCCCATTGCTGCCTGTTATCCGTTGGTCACCGCCCTTCTAAGTGTTCTGATCCTCAATGAAGGGTTGAGCGTTTCGAGAGTAATCGGGACAGCCTTAATTGTGTCAGGAATTTGGCTGGTCAAGTAAAAAATGCGAGATTGGAATATTGGAATGTTGGAATAATGGCCAAATATTAAGAAATAAAAACAATAAGATATATTCTTTTATAAATCATCACCCATTGTTCCATTATTCCAGAATTCCATCATTCCAGCATCATGGGGGGGACATATGAAGAAGAGAGGGAAAACGAATCGGTTGAAGGCGGCTTTGAAGAGAAAGAATGTGAGAAGTTCGTTGAGAAAATCGAAAGGTGAGCGGAAGTACCCCACCTGATCCCTTGGCTCCTCACCCGCCAATCTTAGTTTAACGTGACAAAGTTTACATACCCCAGTCTTATCTTTTCCGGTCCCAATGGGAAAATCTTCGACCATCCCCACCTGAAATTGTCCGGCCGATCCGGAGATCGATTGATCGTTCCCGATCCCTCAGAACTGGTTCCTCTCCCCAGAGGAAGCCAACTTTTCACCCTTCCCGGGAGAAAACCTGTTGGATGGGATGAGGAGAGGGGGGCTTTCACCTTATCAGAGAAGATGAGGATCGGAAAGAAAGAAATTGAATGCGCCGCTGTTGCTGCTTTCCTTCCACCCGGATATATCCGCACACTCCTTCCAGCCGCTCAGATGAGAACAGGAGCTCCTACGCTTCCCCTGTGGGCATACAGTTGTGTGGGTTGGGGAGGCGGAAAATTCTGTGCTCCGGGCCTGCTCATCGATCCCAATCCGCACTGGGATCCCAAATATTTTGGGGATGATCGCCTTTTAAAAAGAAAGGTTGGAATCTCACTGAAGGCAAACTCCCGGAGCCGGCTCCTTCGACAGCTTGCCCGGTGCGCCCTGGAGTATCATTGCTTTGCGGCGAAGAATGTCTTCTTTCGGAGGTGGGAATGTCCTTTACCCACCTCTCCGTCATGTAATGCAGCCTGCATAGGATGTATTTCACTTCAACCCTCAGAATGCTGTCCGGCCTCGATGGAGAGGATTGGCTTTGTGCCGACTCGGGAGGAAGTTGTGGGAGTTGCCTTGCCCCATTTGAAAGAAGCAGAAGATGCGATTGTCAGCTTCGGTCAGGGTTGCGAAGGAGAGCCATTGATGCAGTGGCAACTGCTGGAGAGGTCGATCCGGAGACTTCGCGAAGAGACCGATCAGGGGACGATCAATCTCAATACGAACGGAAGTTTTCCAAAACGGGTTGAGAAGTTGTGTGATGCGGGACTCGATAGCATCCGTGTGACCCTCAACAGTCCTCATCCGAAATATTACAACCGTTACCACAAACCGAAGAGGTACACTTTTAGAAAAGTGGTGGATTCCCTGCTCATAGCGAAAGAGAAGGGGATCTATACTTCTATCAATCTTCTCGTCTTTCCGGGATTTACGGATAGGGAAAGAGAGATAGAAGGGCTGGTCGGATTAATCAAAAAGACGAATCTCGATCTCATCCAGATGAGAAATCTGAATATTGATCCTGACCTCTACCTTCAAGCAATGGGAAAAGGGGAGGGAGTGGGGATTTCTAAGATGATCGAAATTCTGAAGAAGGAATTCCCACGTCTCCAATTGGGTTATTTCAACCGCACCAAAGAAAACTTTCATAAAAATCCCCCCCCTTCCCCCTTTATTAAAAGACTGTGTCGCAAGTCCGTTCATGGTTCGACAGAGCCTGTCCTGAGCGAACCGTTCACCCTTCGAGAACCTCAGGGCAAACGGTGAGTCGAAGGGCTCACCACGAACGGAAAAGGGCACATTTAAATCAATTATTTAGCCGTTCGCCCTGAGCGTGTCGAAGGGTGAACGGCGAATCACGACACAGTTTCTAAAGGGAGAGGTTGAGGGGATTAGGGGGTCCTTATAAATTAATGGATGGCAGAGGATTCAAAGAAGGAGCCAGAGCCGCACTTCCCGTTGTCTTAGGGTACCTTCCTGTGGGAATGGCCTTCGGCGTTTTGGCACGAAAAGCGGGGCTGACCACTATTGAAGCAGGCTCAATGAGTCTCCTTGTCTATGCTGGTGCGAGTCAATTCATTGCCGTAGAGATGATCTCAAAAGGAATGGTCTGGTTTCCAATAGTCCTTACGACTTTTCTTATTAACCTCAGACATCTCCTCATGAGCTCGACCCTCTCCCTTTATTTCAACGGAAATCGAATTCAAACCCTTGGCCTCCTCTCCGCACAGTTGACCGATGAGTCCTTTGCCGTGGCGATGTCGAATACCTCAAAGATTGAAAATCGGCCAGAATATCTTTTCGGGCTTCAAATCACCTCTCATATCGCATGGATAACGGGTTCGGTGGGAGGAGCGCTATTCGGAGGGCTGATCGATCACAAATCGTATGGCATTCCTTTTGCTCTGCCGGCCCTTTTTATCTGCCTCCTTCTCCTCCAGATCAGGAAGGTTCATCACTTTTATATCATGGTGATAGCCGGGATATTCTCACTCTTTTTCAAATGGGCATTGCCTGGAAACTGGTATATCATCCTGACCGCTCTTCTCGCTTCAGGAATAGGAATATATATCAGTTCAAAGTTGAAAGTTTGAAGTTTAAAGTTGAAGGAATAGGGATGACAAAGAATGAGACATGAGATCCTTATACTCATCTTAGGAATGGCGCTGGTCACTTTCCTCCCCCGCTTTTTTCCCATGGTATTTTTTACCCGATGGGCCATTCCGGAAAGGGTTAAAAAGGGATTGGACTATTTTCCCATCTCCATTTTAAGCGCCATTGTCTTTCCCATCCTTTTCTTCAACGGAGAAGGAA
>JASEHH010000088.1 GCA_030017685.1 Thermodesulfobacteriota bacterium
ATAACAATGGCGATCAACCAGTCTCTTGCCCATGGATTGAATATCCTGCTCCTCTACGAAGCCTCCGCCCCTTTGTTCACAGTTTCAGAAATTTCAAAGCGACTCGGGTACAGCCAGAGCAAAACCTATCGCCTGGTCAGGACATTGACCCAGTACAATCTTCTCAGGGAGGAGAATGGGACGGCTCAGTACTCTCTTGGTTTGAATACCCTGCGATTAGGCCTGCTGGCCAAAGGGCAGTTCAATCTCGCCAGCCTTGCCAAACCCTTTATGAGAGAGTTATCCCTCCGGACAAAAGAGACCGTTCTTCTCACTGCCGTAAACGGAACAAGAGGAGTGGTTCTTGAAAGGGTGGAGAGCGAAGAGCCCGTCCGCTTTTCAATCTTCCAGCCGGGGGTGACCCTTCCTCTCCATTGCGGAGCCTCAAGCAAAATCTTGATGGCCCATCTCCCGGAGGAGGAATGGGATCACATCATCTCCAAAGAGGGTTTGAAGCGATACACTCCCCATACCCTCACAGAGGCCGAATCGCTCAAGGCTCATCTGAGACAGATTCGGAAGAGGGGGGTCGCCTTCAGCGATCAGGAGGTGGACCGGGATGTGAGAGCAGTGGCCGCTCCCATTTTGGACCCCAACGGTGAATTGATCGCAGGGGTGAGCATCGCCGGTCCTCTTTATCGAATCAGTAGACGGAGAGTGGGTGAACTGAGCAAGCTGGTCATGGAGTATGCCCAAAAGATCTCATCACAATTAAGGAATGAGTCAAACATTGCTGCTCGAGGGGGTAGCAAAAATATTCAAAAGAAAAGGAGGGTATGAAGATGAAGTTTCTTTATCGAAAGATGGTTCTTTTTCTTCTTTTAGCGGTTTCCATCCTTTTGATCACCTCAAACGGATGGGCACAATCGAAGGTGGTGAAGATCGGTTTCATCGGGCCCCTCACCGGGCCCAATGCGGCTCAGGGGGTAGGGGCGAGAAATGCGTTTGACCTTGCCATTCGCGAGGCAAATGCTTCCGGAAAATACCCTTACAAAGTTGAGATGGTAGCTCTGGACGATGCCTCTGATCCCGCAACCGGTGTGGCCGCCGCGCTCAAACTCGTTTCTGATCCAGCCGTAGTGGCGGCAAGCGGCCATTGGAACAGCCCGGTGGCCCTGGCTACGATCCATATCTTTCACACCTACAAGATTCCCTTCATCGTATGGGGGGCAATCCATCCCGACATCACCGGCTTCTATAAATATCCGGGGGTCAATCGTGTGGCTCCTACCCTGATCCAGGAGAACGGCCCCCTCTGTGACTGGGTGATCGGGGAACTGGGATATAAGAATTTTTCCATCATTTCGGATACGAGCAGTTATGGAGAGATGAACCTCAAAGCCTTCAGGCCCATGGCAGAGGGCAAGGGAGCGAAGATTCTTTCCGTGGACAGCGTTACCGTAGGGACAACAGACTTCCGTCCAATTCTGACGAAGGTCAAGGGCCTCAATCCGGACGCCGTCTATTTTGGCGGGGTGGTGATGAAGGGAGCGCTCATCCGGGATCAGATGGAGAAGGTGGGCCTGAAGAAACTGTTCTTTGCCATTTCGGGGATTAAAGACGATAAATTTTTAGAAGTGGCCGGTCCCTCGGGAGAAGGGGTAGTGACCATTAAACCCGGAAAACCCATTGATAAGCTCGAAGGGGGAACAAAGTTTCTTAAGGCCTATGAGGGAGCTGGATACCGGGAACCCTTTGGCGCCTATGGTCCAAACGCCTATGACTCAGCAGGGATTATTCTCGAAACCATTTCAAAAACCGGACCGGAAGACAAAGGGGCAATGGCCAAATATATCCGAGGGATCAAATATAAAGGTCTCATGGGCGAAACCAGTTTTGATGCGACCGGTCAGACAACCAATCTCATGGTCAGCCGATTCGTCGGGCAGGGTGGCAAGTGGATCACCTGGGAAGAATCGGATTATGCCAAAGGGGCGCGTAAACTCCCCCAATAGTCGACTCGATCTTTTGCCTAACCCCTCGGGCATTTTTCCCTTCACTCCTCATTTCCCCGGTCTGGGACATGAGGAGTGAAGGGACTGGAAATGATTCGTCAGGAAGGAGAATCGGAGTGGCAGAAATCTTTCAGCAACTGATCAATGCATTACTCCTCGGATGCACCTACACGCTCATCGCCATCGGATTTAATCTCTTTTTCGGCGCACTCAACGTTGTCCACTTTTCCCATGGTGATGTCTGTATCCTTGGAGCCTTTATGACCCTCATCCTGTATGGGCTGGCGAAACTCCTTGGACTGGTGACCTTTCTCCCGGGTTTTGTCTTCGTTCCCCTTTTGATCCTGACGGCCATGATTCTCACAGGACTGATCGGGACCTTTTTTGAGAGGGTCGTCATCAGACCCTTTCGTTATGCCCCTCTGCTGATGGTGCTGGTGGCCACGGTGGCATTAGGGATGGTTGTCCGGGAAACGGTGAGGCTCTCCTTTCCCCATGGAAGCAATCCCCAGATCTTTCCGAGGATTCTGCCACAGACCAGTTTCCAGTTGGGGGGCGTTCTCATCCGGCTCGATAGTTTAATCATTTTTGGAACGACGATCTTCCTCATCTCCATGATGTTTCTCTTCATCAAGAGGACGAGAATAGGAGCCGCAATCCGGGCGGTCTCCCAGGACACGGAGGCCGCCGCAATGATGGGGATCAATATTGATCGCACCGTGGCGGTCACCTTTTTAATCGGCTCTGCCCTGGGCGCTATCGCCGGTATCCTCATCGGGGCCTACAACAATATCATCCGGTTTGATATGGGATTGATGGGAGGCGTAAAGGGATTTTCGGCTGCCGTGGTGGGAGGACTGGGGAATGTCTACGGAGCCATCATCGGCGGTTTGATCCTGGGATTTGTGGAGACCTTTGCCGCGGCCTTCATCCCCGGAGGCACTCCCTATACCGATGTCTTTGCTTTTCTGGTTGTGATCTTTTTCTTAATATTTAAACCCTCCGGGATTTTAGGAGAGAAAGTCTACGAAAAGGTTTAAGGAGGTTTGTAAGTGATGCTACCCCGAACCATCGGACGGGCCGTTATCCTGCTGGCAGTGGAGGCATTCTTTTTCATTCTCTTTGCCGCCTTCATGAAAACTTATGAAACTGGAAAGGTGATCGCTTTTCTCCTCTTTTTTATCGGCCTGGGGGTGATGTTTAAAGAATGGGAGAAGGCTCGCCTCGCCCTGACAGGGCTCTTTAAAGAAATGAAGATTCTGGCAGGAGCAGGGTTTGTTGCGATGCTTCTTACCCTTCCTTTTATTTTTCAATCGAGCCCCTACCTGATTCACATCTGCGTCATGGCCGGGCTCTTTGCCATCCTGGCCCTCGGTCTTAATTTTCAGCTTGGAAGCACCAATGTGGTCAACTTTGCCACAGCAGCCTCCTATGGAATCGGGGCCTATGCCTCCGCCCTTTTAGCGGTTCATTTTCATATCTCCTTCTGGTTGGGTCTTCTGGTTGGCGGAAGCCTTGCCTCTCTCTTCGGTCTTCTTCTCGGCATTCCCTGTATGAAGACCAAGGACTACTACTTATCCCTTGTCACAATCGCTTTTGGCCTCATCATCTATATCCTCCTCAACAATTTTTCATGGACAGGGGGGCCCAATGGCATCCCCAACATTCCTCCTCCCTCCCTTTTCGGTCACTCCTTCAAAGAACCATTGAGTCTCTTTGGGTACCAGCTTCCCTTCCAGTCAAATTATTACTACCTGATCTTCCTTCTGGTCGGAGGGTCCCTCGTCGTTGCCCATCGTCTTCATCATTCCCGTGTGGGGTTGACCTGGAACGCCATCCGGGAGGATGAAATTGCCGCCCGGTGTCACGGAATCGATGTGACCTGGTATAAAATATTGGCCTTCTGTATTGATGCCTTCTTCGGAGGGGTAGCAGGGACGGTATACTCCCACTATATCGGTTTCATATCGCCTGAGAATTTTGCTTTCATCGTATCGGTGGTGGTGGTCACCATGGTCATCCTGGGAGGAATGGATAACGTCTTCGGGGTGATCATCGGAGCCATCCTTCTGACGATTCTGCCTGAGAAGTTTCGGGCCTTTGAGGATTTCCGGGTCTTGATCTACGGTCTGATCGTTGTCACGATGCTGATGTTTCGGCCTCAGGGTCTGTTTCCTCAGAAGATGAGAATCTATAAAAAAGAGAGCTGAGCTTCCATTAGGAGATGAAATGATCATGGCCAGGCTATTGGAGACAGAGAAACTGACAATCCACTTTGGAGGGTTAGCCGCTGTCAATGAAGTGGATTTCACCATTGACCAGGGAGAGACAGTCGGCCTGATCGGACCGAACGGGTCAGGAAAGACGACCTTTTTCAATCTCCTCACCGGCATCTATAAGCCCACAGGAGGTGAAATCCGTTATTGTGGGAAGGATCTGGTGGGACTTCCCACCTTTAAAATCGCCAAGCAGGGGGTTGCCAGGACATTTCAGAATAACAGGCTTTTTCTTAACCTGAGCGTGCTTGATAATGTCTTAATCGGGATGCACCCTCAACAGGACTCGAACTGGTTCGACGCCATCTTCCGGCGAAGTTATGTGGAGAGAGAAATCGAACAAGGCGTGGAAAAGGGATTGGAGCTTTTAAGTCAGTTCAGTGAAGGTCTGTTAACAAACTGTTACCAGCGGGCAGGAGATCTTCCCCAGGCTGACCGGAGAAAAGTGGAGATCTGCCGGGCGCTGGCCTCCAATCCCAAGCTCCTTCTTTTAGATGAGCCCTCCGCGGGGATGTCCCCTGCCGAAACCGAAGAGCTGATGGAGGACATCCGGAAGGTAAGGCAGAAGGTCGGAGAAATTGGTATCATCATTATTGAGCATGACATGGCTGTGATCCGGAAGGTAGCGGATAGGGTAATCGTTCTCAACTATGGTCGCAAGATTGCCGAAGGGACATTTCATGAGATTTCGGACAACGAGTTAGTGCTCGAAGCCTATCTGGGAAGGGAAGAGAAGGATGCTCAAGCTTGAAGGTATTTCGACGCAGTATGGGGGAGTTCCCATGCTCCGAAAGGTGAGCATGGAGATCGAGAAGGGGGAGCTTGTCTGCCTCCTCGGAAGCAATGGGGCGGGAAAGACCACCACTATGAAGACGATCCTGAGATTGATCTCCCTGGTGGAAGGCTCCATCTTTTTTGAAGGAAGACCCATTCATTCCTGGAAGCCCCATCAGGTCGTCGGGGCAGGGATTAGTGTGGTGCCCGAAGGAAGAAGACTCTTTCCCAAGATGACCGTTCTTGAGAATCTGAGACTGGGCGCTTTTTCGGAAGAGGATGAAGGAGAGATCCAGAAGCGGCTGGAGACCATTTATCGTTTATTTCCACGGTTACAGGAAAGGCTCAATCAGGTGGCCGGCACGATGAGCGGCGGAGAGCAGGGCATGGTCGCCATTGGCCGGGGCATGATGGGAAAACCCAAAATCCTTCTCCTGGATGAGCCCTCCCTTGGACTTTCTCCCATTCTGGTGGAAGAATTTGTTAAGACGATCAAGAGGATCAATGAGGAGGGAACTACGATCTTACTGATTGAGCAGAACGCAAAGAAAGCCCTATCGATTGCCTCCAAGGGCTATGTCCTTCAGAAAGGCGAAATCGTTGTGAGAGGGAATCGGAGCGAGCTCTTTCAAAGTGACGTGATCCAAAAGGCCTACCTGAGAGGGTAGAGCTCAGTGCGAAATAGGGCGAAAGAATGGAATACCTCCGGCCTCAAAATCTAAAGAACGCCCTCCATTTGATGAAGCAATGGAAGAAGAAGGCCACGCTGATTGCGGGAGGGACGAATGTCATTCCGGATCTCCGGGCAAGAGCGGTGCGCCCCGAGGTCTTAATCGATATCAGCCATTTAAAAAGCCTCGCCTACATTAAAGAAGATAAGAGGAAAATCCACATCGGAGCCCTTACGACCGTTTCGGAATTGGCCTCCTCCAAAATTATTGAGAAATGGGCCCCCCTTCTTTCCCATGCAGCCAATCAACTCGGGAACCCCCTGGTGAGAAACCGGGCAACGATCGCAGGAAATCTGGCAGATGGCTCTCCTGCGGCGGATACGGCGGTTCCGCTGCTGGCCTTGGAGGCCATCGTTGTAATTCAAGGAGGGAAAGAGAAACAGGTTCCTATCCATCAGTTTTTTGTTGGACCGAATCAGACGGTATTGAAACGAGACGAGATGATTAAAGAGGTTATCATTCCCAAATTCAACCCCAATGCAAAAACAGCCTACTTCAAGCTGGGCCTTCGGAATTCCATGGCCGTCTCAGTGGTCAGCATTGCTGTTTTGATGGAGATGGAGAAAACCTTTTGCAAAAAGGCAAGGATTGGTTATGGAGCCGTTGCGCCCAAACCCATTCGTGCCTATCGAGTCGAAGAGATGCTGGAGAATAAAGAGTTGACCGAAAGACTTCTCAGGGCATGCTGTGAGACCATCGGGAAGGAAATCAGTCCGATCTCAGATATCAGAGCAAGCAAAGAGTACAGAACGGAGATGGCCTCTGTGCTTCTGAAACGGGTGATGAAGCGGGTTACTCAATAACAGGGTCTCTGTTTTCGATAAACAGATAAGGGGCATAGAGCATTGCGGCAATGAAAGTATCTAAAACTTACCCATTAAAACTCAATGTCAATGGAGAATGGAAGAAGACAGAGGTAACTCCGCGGGAGACGCTCCTTCATGTTCTGAGAGAGAGACTGGGCCACACCGAGTTAAAGGAGGGATGCGGGAAGGGCGACTGCGGCGCCTGCGCTGTCCTGCTCAATGGAAAACCAGTCAATGCCTGTTTGACACTTGCTCTCCAGGCTGACGGGAAGAACGTGGTGACGCTTAAAGGAATCGGGACGCCGGATAAGCCCCATCCTCTTCAGGAGAGTTTTGTAAAGAAAGGCGCTATACAGTGTGGCTTCTGTTCCGCCGGCATGATCATATCAGCAAAAGGTTTGCTTGACGAAAATCCGAAGCCTTCAAGAGAAGAAATCAGAAAAGCGATCTCAGGGAATCTCTGCCGATGTACGGGGTATAAGAAGATCGTGGAGGCGATTGAAGAGGCAGGTCAAAATATTAAGAAGTCAGTAGGCAGAAGTCAGTAGGCAGAAAACAGATGTCAGAGTTAAAGATCATTGGTAAGCCTATTCCTCGGCATGACGCATGGGAGAAGGCATTCGGGTTAACCTGTTATGCCGCCGATTTTACCCTTCCGGGAATGCTTTATGGAAAGGTGCTGAGAAGCAACCATCCATCCGCAAGAATTCTCTCCGTCAATACCTCAAGGGCCGAGCGGCTCAAAGGTGTGAAGGCTGTCCTCACGGCCAAAGATGTTCCCCGAAACGAATCGGTGACCCGTTTCGGACAGACCCACGCGGTTGGGGGCGGCTTTGAAGGGCTCTACCGTGTCCTTGCCGATAGAAAAGTCCACTTCATGGGGGAGGCTGTGGCGCTCGTTGCGGCTGAGACAGAGGAGATTGCAAAAAGGGCTCTGGAATTGATTCAAGTGGAGTATGAACCGCTTCCCGGCGTCTTCGATCCGATCGAAGCGATGAAACCCGATGCCCCTTTGGTCCAGGAGGGAAGGTCCAATATCATCACCCATTACGAGGTGGTGAAGGGCGATGTGGAGAAGGGTTTCTCCGAAGCGGATGTCGTCGTAGAGAACACCTACCGCGTTCCCTTTGTGGATCATGCCTATCTGGAGCCGGAATCCGGTATGGCCTGGATTGATGAAGACGGAGTCATCACGATTCGAGTCTCCACACAGGTGATCGAACATTTCAGGGGTATTGCCGATGTCCTCAATCTTCCCCATAACCGGGTAAGGGTAATTGGAACTTATGTGGGCGGAGGTTTCGGCGGAAAAGAGGATATCACCGTTGAGGCGTTCCTCGCTCTTCTTACTTATAAAACAGGAAGGCCGGTGAAACTGACCTATACCCGTGAGGAGTCGATCCTCTCCCACAGCAAGCGCCATCCCTATGTGATGATTTATAAAACCGGGGCAAAGAAGGACGGACGATTAACAGCTCTTCAGGCAAAACTGGTCTCCGATGCGGGCGCCTATGTCTATCTCAGCCCGTGGGTTCTCCTTTACTCCATGGTCAACGCGGCAGGCCCCTACCGGATCCCTCATGTGAAGGTGGATGGTTATACGGTCCTGACGAATAATACCTTTACAAGCGCCAATCGCGGATTCGGAGCGCCCCAGGTCTGTTTTGCCTATGAATCACAGATGGATGAATTGGCCAGGCGGACCGGATTGGAGCCTGAAAAGATTCGTATGATGAACTATCTCGAAAAGGGGGAAGCTTTAGCCACTGGGCAGGTCCTTGAACGCCATGTCGCCTTGAAGGAGACTACGGAGAAAGTCATCGAGGCCCTTGAAGAGAGAACTTCGCCCTCCGGTCAGATGAGAATCGGAAGGGGAATTGCCTCCGGGATGACGAGTTATGGAAGAATGGTCTTTCTCCATGACACCTCACGCTCCCATGTCTCAATCGAAATGGATGGAAGCGTGACCATACGAGCGGGAATTCAGGACATCGGCGGTGGTCAGGCCTCCTCCCTCTGTCAGATCACGGCTGAAATTCTTGGAGTTCCGATTGAAGACATAAAGATCTATATCGCGGATACGGCGTTAACCCCGTTTGCCGGAACGACCACTGCAACCAGGCAGCTCTATATGTCCGGAAATGCGACGCTCATGGCAGCCCGTGAGGTCCGGAAGATATTGGTTCATAAGGCGGCCGGGATGCTTGGCATCGATCCTGAGAGTCTTGATTTGGTAGACCGGGAAGTGATCGACAAGGAAGGAACCGGGAAGGGCCTTCCCCTTAAGGAGGTGGTGAGGGCCTGCGCCTCTGATGGGCTTCCCCTTTACCATGTGGCTCTTTTCAAAGCCCCCTTTCGCAATGTAGCTCAATTTGAGAGGATTGAGGGGCAGGTCTTCCCTGATTTTACGTTCGGCACACACGGTGCAGAGGTGGCAGTGGATGAGGAGACAGGAAGGATTCAGGTATTGAAACTCATCTCCTCTTTTGATGTGGGCAGAGCCATCAACCGTTTAAGTGTTGAAGGTCAGATCGAAGGTGGAGCAATCTACGGTATGGGCTATAGTTTGACAGAAGAGGTCATTCTGAATCAAGGGATCACCATGACCCCGTCCTTTTCGGAATACCTTCTGCCTACGTCAATGGATGTGCCGGATGTTGAGACCATTCTGATCGAATCAGGTGATGGTGTCGGCCCCTTTGGAGCAAAGGGAGTGGGAGAGCCTTCGGTCTGTTCAGTCGCCCCTGCGATTTCCAATGCGGTCTATGATGCCATCGGAGTAAGAATATATGATCTTCCGCTGACGCCGGAGAAGATCGTGAGGGCACTTCAATCTAAGGTTAAGGCTGAAGGCTACCTCTAAAAATGTCATTCCTGCGAAAGCAGGAATCCATAAGTTTATGAGATTACTGGACTCCCGCCGGAGTTTACCCCGTACCTGTTACGGGGCGGGAGTGACAAATTGGGAATTATTAGAGGTTCCCTAAAGTTTAGGTTGAGGAAATTTGAGGAAAAGATGGACGATCAGCAATATCATGCGATTGGGAAGACCTCAATTCGGAAAGATGGAATCGCAAAAGTGACGGGCCAGGAGATCTACACGACTGACGTCGTGCTACCCCGGATGCTTCATGCCCGTGTCCTCCGGAGTCCTTTTCCCCATGCAACGATCAAAACAATCGACACACGCGAAGCCGAGAAGCTCGGGGCCATCTGTATTACTCCGAGAGATGTTCCAGATCTGAGATACGCGGAGCGGATCGTCACCATTCCGTCCAAGACCTTCAAGGACAGGCAGGTGCTGACCAACACGCCGCGGCATGTGGGGGAGGCCATTGCCGCAGTTGCCGCCGAGACGGAAGATCTGGCGGAACAGGCTTTGAGCCTTGTCCGCGTAGAGTATGAGAGGCTCCCGGCGGTCTTTGACCCCTTTGAGGCCATGAAAGAAGGAAGTCCTCTCCTTCACCGTACAATCCTTTTCGGACAGGACGAGATCCAGGTCAAAAACAACATCGCCGCCTCCCGGGAGATTGTAGAGGGAGATATTGAGAAGGGATTCAAAGAGGCAGAGATCATTTTCGAAGAGACATTTGAGACTGGCCGGGTCTACCATGCGCAGATGGAGCCAAAGTCAGTTGTCTGCCAACCGGAAGCGGACGGGGGTATCACGGTGTGGACCACTACACAGACCATCCACAACGTTCGACAGCTTCTGGGGGAGATCTTCAAGATTCCTCTAAGCAGGGTCAATGTCAAAAAGGTGGCCTTAGGGGGATCCTTCGGGTCGAGCATCCAGATGAATTCTGTTGTCCCCATCGGAGTGGCCCTTGCCTTAAAAGCAAGAAGACCCGTGAAGCTTGTTTCGAGCCGGGAAGAGGACATGCACGACCACTGCAAATACCCCTCGTGGATTCAACTAAAACTGGGGGGGAAGAGAGATGGGACGTTTGTTGCTGGCCACATGAAGGTGATTATTGATATTGGTGCCCACAATACCCAGGCCTATCCTCTTCTCGGATGCATGGCAGGATGGTGGGTCTCCCTTTATAAGCTTCCACACCTTAAGTTCGAAGGGCAGGCGGTCTATACGAATAAAGTCCCTGCCTGTGCGATGCAGGGATTTGGGAACCCCCAGGTGACCTTTGCCGTTGAATCCATGATGGATATGATGGCCGAGAAGCTGGAGATAGATCCCATCGATCTCCGTCTCAAAAACTATGTAGGCTTGGGGGAGACCTTTTGGGGGCAGGGACCCACGGTTAAGTCCATCATTCGGAGTTGCGGCGTGGAAGAGATGCTCCGGAAGGGAGCTGAGCTGGTTGGCTGGAAGGATAAGTTTAAGCGAGAGAAGACGGAAGGGGTCATTCGACGGGGCATTGGCATGGCCAGAGGGTTCCACACCTCCGGAGCTGGAGCTCCAATGGCTGGAGAGGTCATTGATTATTCGGGAAGCATTGTCAAGATCAATGAGGACGGTTCAGTCGATTTTCTGACGGCCCTCATGGACCTCGGAGGAGGCACCCTCGATGCATTGGCTAAGATCGTTGCAGAGGAGCTTAAGGTTCCTCTCGACAAAGTTGGCATCTCGCCTGTCGATACTCGGACAACGGTGTACGATGTTTGCACCCACGCTACAAGAGGCATCTATTGCGGAGGGGGCGCTCTCCATAAAGTTACCGGACAAGCCAAAACAAAACTGTTGGAGTTCGCCTCAAGGATTCTGCAGGTCCCTCCCCACTCTTTAAAAATGGAGGTGGATGAAGAGGCCGGCCAGGGAATGGTCTATGTCGACGGTGTTCAGGGCAGGAGAATATCTGTGGGTGAGGTGGCCAAGACAGCTCAGATCAATGATTGGGGTACAATCGCTGCCGTCGACAGCCTTCGCCAGGTTAGCTGTCCTCCCTGTTTCATGGCCTACTTCATTGAGGTCGAGGTGAACATGGAGACCGGTGTCATCAAGCCAACAAAGGCCCTTGCCTATGCGGACGTGGGACAGGTGGTCAATCCGGATCTGGCCCGAGGGCAACTGTTCGGAGGCCTCTATCGCGGATTAGGTTACGCCTTGCTGGAGGATACGCAATATGATGAGGAATCCGGGGAACTGACCAGCGGCGGCTGGATCACCGACTTCAAGATGTTGACGGCAAACGATTTGCCGGAGATGGACAACATAGAAGTCCATTTTACCGACACCTACGAACCGACAGGGCCATTCGGGGCCAAGGGGATTGGTGAGGCGGCTCTGAATCCTGTGGCTGCTGCCCTTGCCAATGCGGTTTACAACGCCATCGGAGTCCGCTTTACCGAAATCCCGATCACACCGGAGAAGGTGTTAAAAAAAATCAATGATCATTGCAAAATTAACAGTGAAAAATTAACAGTGAAAAATTAGGATTGAAAACCAATTCCATTTGGACTTATCATTGCTAATTGCTAATTTTTCAATTTGTATTTTGCAATGTTTGGTTAGCTAAAATGATTAATTCCCACATCCTCTCCCAGGAGTTTGAGTTCGTTGAACCTCATACCATTGAAGAAGCGATGAAGTGGATGGCCGCCTACCGGGGGAATGCCAAGTTCATGGCCGGAGGGACGGATCTCATCGTCCGGATGAAAATGGGCAGGGCCCGTCCGGAGGCAATCATCAACCTCTCCAAGATTCCTGCGCTCAGGTACCTGAACATCGAGCTTGGCCTGCGCATCGGCGTTCTCACCACCTTCCGGCAAATTGAGAGAAACGGATTCATCCAAAAACGGTATACGGCGTTCCATGAGGCAGCAAAGGCTGTGACCTCCATACAGATCAAAACGATGGGGACTCTCGGGGGAAACCTCTGTCACGGGTCCCCTGCAGCCGATTCCGCACCCCCCCTGATTGCCTTCGGGGCAGAGGTCAGGATGATCGAGGGAGATAAAGAAAGGACTATTCCCCTTGAGAACTTTTTTAGCGGACCTGGACAAACCCTCCTAACCCGAGAGGAATTGATGGTTGAGATCCAGGTCCCCGAGCCGAAAGCTAAGACGGGGAGTGCTTTTGTGAAACTGGGCAGGGTTTCTGCCGATTTAGCCAAAGTCAGTGCGGCAGTGGTCATAGAGCGAGAAGAAGATTTTTGTCGAGATTGTAAAATGGTTATGGGTTCAGTGGCAGAGGTCCCTCTGAGGGCAAAAGGGGCAGAAAAAATCTTGATGGGGAGGAAGTTTAAAGAGGATCTTGTTGAAAAGGCGAGCCTCCAGGTTTCTGAAGAAATTAAACCCATTAATGATATGCGTTCAACAGCTTGGTATCGAAAAGAGGTGTCGAAAGTACTTGTTCGAGATGCGATCAACCTTGCGTGGAAAAGGACTTTTACTTGATTGTTGTTTGGCGATGCTGGGTTGTGCCTGCCTTCCCACAGGCAGAGGCTGAAGGATTTGACATCTAACCAAAAATATTTAAAATTTCCCCAGTATATCCCCTCCCGCCAAGGGAGGGGAGAGTTTTGGTAGGCATAAATGTTAGAGATAAATTCTCAGATTTCAATGTGTAAGAATTTAAATAAGATTAGAAAGGGGTGTAAAAGATGGCCGTTCAAATGAAAGGAAAGTCTCTGGCGAGCCTTGATCATCTTACACGGGAGGAGATGGAGCAGATTCTGAAGACGTCGGAGTTATTGAAACTTCAACTCATCCGTGGCCAGGAACATCCTGTGCTAAAGGGAAAGACACTGGCGATGATCTTTGAGAAACCTTCCACCCGGACCCGGGTCTCATTTGAAGTAGGAATGTGGCAGCTCGGTGGTTATGCCCTCTACCTGAGCGCCACCGATTTACAATTGGGACGGGGAGAGACGATCGGAGACACAGCCCGGACCCTTTCGCGTTATGTCAACGGGATCATGGCGAGGGTCTTTTCCCATCAGACCATACTTGACCTCATCCAACATTCAAACGTGCCGGTGATCAACGGGCTCTCTGATTTCTCCCACCCATGCCAGGGGCTTGCCGATCTGTTCACCGTCTATGAGAAGAAGGGGCGGCTCGACGGCCTGAAACTGGCCTATCTGGGGGACGGCAACAATGTCGCCCATTCCCTGATCGATGGCTGTTCAAAGGTGGGGATGAATATTGTTCTTGCCTGTCCGAAGGGGTATGAACCCGATTCGAAAGTGGTGGCACAGGGAAAGAAGGAGGCAAGAAAAAATGGTTCAGAAGTAAGGGTGACGGATGACCCGAAGGAAGCGGTCAAGGAAGCCGATATCATCTATACCGATGTCTGGGCGAGCATGGGAAAAGAGAAGGAGCATGCAGAGAGGGTGAAGATTTTAAAACCCTATCAGGTCAATTCAAAGTTGGTCAAGGGAGCCAAAGAGGATTATATCTTTATGCACTGCCTGCCAGCCCATCGGGGAGAAGAGGTGACGGACGAGGTGGCCGATTCAAAGAACAGCGTCA
>JASEHH010000220.1 GCA_030017685.1 Thermodesulfobacteriota bacterium
CCATGGATAGTCAATCAGTTCCAGCAAAACACCGTTGACCTCCTTGGGATGGACAAAGGCAAATTTACAGCCCCGGAAGGGTCTCATGCCGCCGATAAATTTGTAACCTTTTGCCGTCAGCTCATTCATGGCGGTTTCGGTATTGTCCACATTGAGACCAATGATCATGACGCCTTCGCCCCTTTTTTCGATGAACTTGGCCACATCGCCGTCCGGGGTCGTTGACTCCATCAGTTCGAATCCCACTTCACCCAGCCAGTATCGCGCCACCCTGATCTTTTCTGGCTCATCCACATAGGGGTCATCGGGTTGCGGCTTTCCAAGGATGGGTTCCCAGAGTTTTCTCGCCTCATCCAGATTCTTCACAGCGATGCAGATGTGATCGACCTTATTGACTTTCATAAAGTTCCTCCTCTCTTGTTTTCATACGGGACCGTGGGGCTATCTCTTTGAAATAAATGCCGTATTTCCCGTCTCATAACTCCCATATGGGACTTCATTCACAATGGAGACAAAGGGACAGACAAAGGCGCAAATTCCGCACTCCACGCAGAGATCGGTTAAAATCGCTGCTTTATTGTTGACCAGACCAATAATATGCTCCGGACACTCCCTGACACATGTTCCACAACCATTGCATTTAAAGACATCTACATGCGGTACCATAAGATTCTCCTTTTTATGAGTGATTGGTGTTTTGTGATCCGTGATTCGTATTTGTATGATTTGTTTTCCGATTCACGATTCACAAAACACGAGTTACTATTTTTTTAATGTTTGATCCGGTGATAAGTTTGATAGGGAAAGAAGTCGACCCTCATCCCCATCCTGTAACCGTCGCGAATTGCTGCCGTTCCCCTTCTGACCTGAACAGCATCGCCGATCATGTAAACATCCTTTGCATATTTACCATAGCCAACTTCTTTATTGGGAATGAGATTGGCGAGGACAACGGAATCCGCAGGGATGGTTGTCTCCTTCTTTTCCGGTCCTTCCACCACCACCTCTTTATCTCGGATCTCCTTCACGGCGCTTAGGACCACCTGAACCACATTTCCCTCTTTCAATTTTTTCATATATCTCCAGACATAGGAGGGATTGACATCCAGTCCAAATTTTTTGGGTTTATCCACCATGGTCACCGTATGCTTCCCTTTATCGATGATGTAAAGGGCTGTTGAGATGGCAGCTCCCGTACCTCCCACAATGACCACGTTCTGGCCAAGCTTTGCCTTTCCCTCCAGAACATCAAATAGAGAGACAACGTGTTTCTTGTCACTGCCGGGGATTGATTGATCGGGGGTGGCACCCGTGGCGATAATCACAGAGTCAGCCTTTTCCTTCTCGAGGAGTTCCTTGGTCACAGGAGTCTTGAGGACGATCTTCGCCCCATGCTTGTCGCATTGAGCCTTGAGATAATCAACCATTCGCTGGAATTCATTGTCGCCCCACGGTCCATGAGCGGCCGCAGCAAATTGACCACCCACATGATCGTTTTTCTCATAGACCGTGACATTATGGCCTTTTTCAGCAGCGATGGCGGCCGCCTGAAGCCCTGCAATCCCTGACCCGACGACGACGACTTTCTTCTTTGTCTTTGATTTTTGGAAACCATAGAATCCCCATTCTACTTCCGTCTCATGTCCAAGGGAAGGCCGGACTGTGCAGCAGAGTTCTGTGTCTCTGAAGAGTCGAGCCAGGCAGACATTGCAGGCTATACAGGGGATGATATCCTGCTGACGGTCTTCCATAATCTTCTTGGGAAGGAAAGGATCTGCGATCATGGGGCGACACATCTCCCACAGATCGAGCCTTCCGTCTGCAATGGCTTTTTCCGGAATTTCCGGGACGAAGAGACGATAAGCCATGCTGATAGGGGCTTTAATATTCTTCTTCATCCGCTCTGCGATGTAGAGCCAGTTTCCCATGGGAACATCTCGAGAGATCACCGAGACGGGCGATTCCTGCCATCCTGCGGTGACACTGAGATAGTCAATGCCTGCCTTATCGGCAATCTTAATTGACTCCAGGCTTTCTTCAGGGGTATTTCCCCCCCGGTCATCGAGCAATTCCTCACCACAGAGACGAATTCCGATGGCCACCTCAGAGGGAACTGCCTTTCGGATCCCTTCGAGAATTTCCTTCATGAATCGAGATCGCCCATGAATATCACCGCCATATTCATCCGTTCGTTTATTGGTGTAAGCAGAAATGAAGTTAGAGAGAAGATATCCAACGATCCCTGAGACTTCAACGATCTGAAACCCAGCCTCCACCGCTCTCACTGCACCATCGATATGTTGTTGGATACATTGGTGAATCTCCTCTTTGGTCATCTCCTTGGGAGGCCGGAAGATGGGCAGCTTCTGGGGGACATTGGAAGGGCCGGCCGTGTAGGGAAGTTCAATCCCCCCCACTCGTCCGCAGTGCATCAATTGGAGGCAAGCCACTGCATCATGCTTCTTAATAGCATCAGCAATCTTTTTAAGCCCCGGGATGAATTTGTCATCCCAGATGGCCATCATTCCAACATACCCCTTTCCTTCACCCGTGGGTTCTGTAAAGGCGCCTTGTGAAGTGACAATGCCTGCTCCTCCTCGGGCCTGAGCCTCCATATAGCCCACTTCTTTGTCGGAGACATAGCCATCCCGATAATTAAAATTTGTCTCTGTGGAGGCATATTTAATCCGGTTTTTAATCTCCA
>JASEHH010000221.1 GCA_030017685.1 Thermodesulfobacteriota bacterium
AACAAGGCCATGCATATTGGCCACCTCCGCAATTCGGTTCTGGGTGATACGGTTGCCAGAGTTTTCAAATGGCTCGGCTATTCAACGGAGGTTTGCAACTATATCGATGACACCGGGGTTCAGGTGGTCGATGTGGTCACGGCCCTCCTCTATCTCGATCCCCCATTTTTCAAAGAAGGCGCCTCCGATTTTAAATCGATATGGGAAAAGATTCCAAAAGATCAGCCCTTCGATTATTTCTGCTGGGACCTCTATGCCCGTTTTCAGGGCGAAGTTGAGAAGGATCCATCCCTGAAGGAGAGGCGGGAAGAGATTCTCCATCAGATTGAGGGCGAGCAACCTCCTGTCGCCATTTTTGCTAAAGATCTGGCCACCCGGATTGTTCAATCCCATCTTGAGACCGTGGCACAACTCTCCATCTTTTACGATCTTCTCAACTGGGAGTCGGATATCATTCATCAGGGCTTCTGGGGAGCCACTTTCGAAATCCTGAAGGAGAGGGGAGGACTTCGATTTGAGACAGAGGGGCCGAATAAAGGGTGCTGGGTTGTTCCATTTGGCGGTATTGTGGAAACAAGCGATGGGGTAAAGAGCCTGGATAAGATACTGGTCCGTTCCAATGGAAGCGTTACCTACACGGGAAAGGATATTGCCTACCAGCTCTGGAAGTTCGGGCTCCTGAAGAAAGATTTTTTATATCAGACCTGGGGAAAGCAGGCCAACGGAGAAGAGCTCTGGACAACAGATAAGGATGGCCAACCGAGAGACCGTCTTTTAAAACAATTTGGAAATGCGGACCGGGTGATCAATGTGATCGATGTGAGGCAGAGTTATCCCCAGGAGGTGGTGAGCGAATGTCTCCGGCAGATGGGCTTTGAAAAAGAGGCGGAGCGATCGATTCATTTAGCCTATGAGGTGGTCAATCTTTCTCCCCAGGCTGCCCACGTTTTAGGTTCGGAGGAGACGGAAGAGAAGAGATCCGTGGCCATGTCGGGCCGCTCCGGAACAGGGGTGAAGGCAAAGGATTTCATCGAGATGGTGAAGAAGAAGGTAGTGGAGAAGGCAGGCCATCCCCTCGAAGAGAGCGTTTCTAATGCGCTGGCTTCTGCAGCCATCCGTTATTACCTTCTCAAATTCACGCTTGAGAGTCAGATCGTCTTCGATTTCGATGAAGCCCTCAAGACAACCGGAGATACAGGGGTCTATCTCGAATATGCCCATGCACGGGCCTGCAGCATCCTGAGGAAGGCCGAAGAGCGAAAGATCATTTTCCATTGGGGGAAAGAGGCTGTTCCTGCCCAATTGACGGAGACGGAGAGGGATCTGATGGAAGTTCTTTCGAGATTCAATTCCGTGGTCGTCAGGACCGGCAAGAACTTAAGGATGTCACAGTTGACAGAGTATGCTTTTAATCTTGCCACCTCCTTTACGAACTTCTATGAACATCCCGATCCCGGGTCAGATGTCCAGACTCCGTTCATTCACCTTCAGGATGAGAACCTGCGAACTTTTCGCCTCTCACTGGTCAGGGCGTTTCAGATAGTGATGGGAAACATGCTTAGGCTGATGGGGATGCCGACGCTGGAGAGAATATAAGGGTTCCAGTGATCTAGGGTTCAAGGGGTCAAGTGAAATTTGAAATACTGGAACCCTGGAACCCTCGAATCCTCGAATCCTTGAACCCTTTTAAGAAATGAGGTGAAATCTATGTCTCGCAGATCAAGAACATTACCCAGAGGCTGGTATCCTGTGGATAAGAAGGAGTGCCAGAGGGAGATTGAAAACTTCTTAGAAGGGTGGTCGACTTCTGTCTCCCTGAAAGTAGTGCGAGGAGGAATTGTCCCACATGCGGGCTGGTATTTTTCCGGTAAGCTTGCGGCAAGGGTATTTCATTTACTAAAGTCAAAGGGAAAGGCTGACCTGATCGTTCTCTACGGGGGCCATCTTGGCCCTGAAGACCCTCCACGGATGGTGATGGAGAGTTCCTGGGAAACTCCCTTCGGAGATATGGAGATGGATTCGGAGTTTGTTAGGACTCTGATGAAAAGAATCGAGGTGAAGACGGAGAGCCCGGCCAGCGGTGACAATACGATGGAGATTCAACTTCCAATGATCAAATATTTCTTCCCCGATGCAAAACTTCTTGCCATCCGGTCGCCTTCGTCTCTGAAGGCAGAAACATTGGGTGAGGAGGTGGCCAGGCTTGCCAATGAAAAGGGGGTGACTATTCTTGCGATCGGCTCAACCGATCTCACCCATTATGGTCCCAATTATGGGTTCGTCAGGAAAGGAATCGGTCCTTCTGCACTGAAATGGGTGAGGAACGAAAATGACAGAGGTTTCATTGATTGTGCATTAAGGATGGACACAAAGGGTCTGATCAGACATGCCGAAGAGAATGACAGCGCCTGCAGCGCCGGAGCGGCGGCTTCTGCGATGGTTACCTGCAGGGCCATAGGCTCGGAGAAGGGAAATCTCATCGATTACTATACCAGTTACGACATCATGCCCGACGACAGTTTCGTGGGTTACGCAGGGATCGTCTATTAATGTGTGGAAGCCAGAATTTGACCCTGCAGACCCTGTAAGGTCCGGTGTTAACTTCTTCCTGAACTCCTCAATTCCAGATTTCGTCATTTATAGTGAACGTCATAAATAAGTAGACATAAATTGGGGTTTTGTGTATAAT
>JASEHH010000222.1 GCA_030017685.1 Thermodesulfobacteriota bacterium
CCTCCGATTTCCTCATCTTCGGCATCTTTTCCGCCACGCTACGGTCGAATCCATCGGCTGTGATGACCTGCGTCTTTACCTTCATCCCCCGCCTCCTCCTTAACCTTCTTCAAAAAGGAAGCTTCTCCCACTCCCTTTTCAATCATTTACCCCGTTAGAAATAACCCGCTGCGCCAGCGCTTGCGCGGCGAGTGGACCGCCCGTCGAGAGCCTCTGGGTCAAACGACTGGAATTTCTAACGGGGTTTATTTGAGCCGTTCCCTCATATAATCTTCCATCGCCTTTAACATCTCGATGATCCTCTCCACCTCTGCCTTGATCTTATTGACCTCCTCCAGAACCCGGCTCGCCCTCTTGAGGTCGAATTCCAGAGCGGATCGCACGGTCAGGGAGGTGCGAAGTTCCGAATAGAGCGTATGGATCCGGTCCGTGATCTCTTCACGTTTGGGTTCCTCAACGGTTCTTTTGATCGGGGAAACCACTTTAGACTCTGCGACATCCCAGGGTTTTTCGATCGATTCCTTGTTCAGGGTGTTGGGAAATTTCTGTGCGACATTGTTGGTAAACTCATCCGTCATATCCGTTTCCTTTCATTCCGAAAATTTCTCCGATCAGGTTCTGTATATCCTCTGCTCCCTTTGAGGATCGGGCAAAGAGAAAGATGGGGGTTCCCTGACTGGTCGCCTCCGCTATCTTCGTATCCTGCCGGATGACCGTGTTGAGGAGGTACTTCTTGTAATGGGTCTCCAGGGCTTTCTTCGAGCGCCTGCAGATCCGGTGGGACTCATTGTACCGGTTTAAAAAGATGAAGATGTTTTCAAAGACGAAAGAAAAATCCTCTTCAATAGTGGAGAGGGTCTCGAAGAGGATCTTGAGGCCATGATAGGAGAGGAAATCGGCCAGAACAGGGATGAGGAGCTCATTGGAGGCAAGGATCGCATTGAGGTTTAAGAGCCCGATGCTCGGAGAGGCATCCATCACGATCACGTCGTAACTCTTTTCCATGGAACCAATCAGTCGTTTCAACCGGAACTCCCTCGAGTTCATTGAAAAGAGCGAAAGCTCCACGGGCGAGAGATTGAGGTTCGATGGAATGATATCGAGCGTGGGGAGATCCGTTTTGATGATGACTTTTTCGACCTCCTCCTTTTCGACGAGCGCATTATAGAGAGTCTTGGGATACTGTTCATTGTTGAGGCCCAGGCACTGGGTGAGGTGTCCCTGCGGGTCGAGATCGATCAACAGGATCCGGAATCCCATCTGGGCGAGACGAAACCCATAAGAAGCCGAGAGGCTGCTCTTTCCTGTTCCGCCCTTAAAGTTGAGGAAGAGCTGTTTCCGGACCGATGGGATGGGCGATGGAATGGACAGGTAGTTGCGATATTTGACCACATCTTCCGGTTTGTAATACCGTTCTTTTCTCTCATTTCTCTTGGCCGGAGGGATGATGCCCTGGGACTCCTTTTCGAGAAGCTCCTGCTTTGAGATTCCGAGCAGCCTGGCAAAGACCTGCGGAGAATAGACCCTATCCCCAAAAATCTGGGCTTTTTGAATCGGAGGAAGAGATTGGGGCGCCATCGTTTTCGGTCTCAACTTCACCTCGAAAGGGAAATGGATATTTTCGTTGTCGGTCTTTCGAGCATTCTATTCAATTGGTCTCTTGCCCATTTACGAATATCCGGGTCAGCATCGGTCATCGCCTCCATCAACCGTTGTTCTCCTTCCTCAGGATAGAGGGTGACAAGGGAGAAGAGGGCCGCCTTTCTCACCTTTGAATCCTCATCCTTCGACATCTCCACGAGGATGGGCAAGACCCCTTCGATCTGATTCCATCCGAGAAGGGTGGCCACCTTCCGTCTCACCCAGGGGGAGTCGTCGCTAAGAAACTGCATGAGAAGATTCAAATCCATCTTCTCTTTGAATCGGAACATCCCTCTGAGGGCAACCATCCTGACCATGGGGTCAGGATCCCTGAGATATTTTTTCAAGAAGGGAGAAACGATTGGGCTCCCGAATGTGATCAGGGTGGAAAGGGCTTCCGCCCTCACGCCTGAATCGGGATCGGATAAAATCTCCCGAAGGAGGTTCATGGTGATGGAGAGATGGGATTTCTCGAGATAATATTTTACAGCCAGAATCCTCACTTTCGGGTCGGGGTGTTTGAGGTCTGCCTTTGCCTGTTTCAGAATCTCCCTGGTCGCGTGAGTTTCGGGAGCAGGGTTATGTGATGAGGCAAAAGATCTGTCTGGATCTTTCACCTCATCAGGTGAAGGGGGAATTCGATCCAGGGGGTTATTTTCCAGCCCCATCGATTTCAGATAGATCAGTCGAAAACGGTCTGTCAAAATGATTTCCCCTTAAAAGCCAAGATCTTTCTGAATCGCTCTCTCTTTGAAAGAGTCTTTGAATTCTAATTTCAATTGTTCAGAATATTTATCCAGGAGCATATCCAGGGCCTCTCTTACATAGACAGCCTGGGGGACCTTCGTCCTATCTGATAATTTCTTAAGGGCTTCTACCTGACCACTGTTGATATAGATTGTTCTGGCAACCTTTGTCTGGGACAAGCAAACCCCCTCAAATAGTTTAAAACACAATACAATACAATACATTTATTGTCAAGAAAAAAATTTTAGGCATATCTACTTGACTCCAGTAACGAGATTTTGTATAAAAAGGGGGTATGGA
>JASEHH010000089.1 GCA_030017685.1 Thermodesulfobacteriota bacterium
GACGTCAACGATCCCCGTCGAACCCTTTTCGCCCCCTTTCCATATCTCTTTGCATTTCCTTGCGTTTGAGTGTCTCCCGTTTATCAAAAAGCCTCTTTCCCTTTGCCAGCCCCAGCTCTACCTTCGCTTTCCCACTCGAAAAGTAGAGGCGGAGCGGGATGAGCGTAAATCCCTTCTCCTGAACCTTCCCGATGAGACGGCGGATCTCCTGTTTGTGAAGGAGGAGCTTCCTCGTCCTCAACGGATCGGGATTGTTCCGGTTTCCATGGGAATACGGGCTGATATGGACATCAACGAGAAAGATCTCTCCATTTTTGATCGTCCCGTAACTATCCCCGAGGTTGACCTTACCCTCCCTGAGGGATTTTACCTCTGTCCCAAGTAGACAGATTCCAGTTTCCAGGGAATCTTCAATCGAATAATGAAATCTCGCCTTCTTGTTCTGGCAGATCAGCTTTTCGCCCATTAGATACTATTTTAGTAGAAAAGGTGCTGAAAATCAATGATTTCATGTAATCCCTCAGCCTACCCTCTCTTCTTCATCATCTCTGCAATCAGGTCAATAAAACCCACCGGGTGATAACCTGTCATTCCTCCATCAGCAACAATAGTTGTCCCGTTGATATAGCTTGAATCCTCCGAGGCTAAAAAGAGGGCAACCTGTACGATCTCTTCAGGTTTCCCCAGCCTCTTGAGAGGAACTTGTTGAGTTAATCCGGAGACAAGGACCTCCTTGTTGAGGATGGGACTATTCATTCCTCCGGCAATAAATCCAGGAGCAATCGCATTTACAGTAACATGATACTTGCTCCACTCATAGGCAAGGACTCGGGTCAACATCATCACTCCGGCCTTGCTGACAGCGTAAGGAAGAAATCCCTGCTCACCGAGGAAACCCACAACAGATGAGATATTGATAATCTTCCCTCCTCCCTGCTCGATCATCTTCTTTCCAACCGCCTGGCAGCAGAGAAAGACCCCTTTTAAGTTCACATCGATCACCTGATCCCAACCTTCCTCTTTAATCTTCTCCGCCTCCAGGATGAAAGGGTTAACTCCCGCGTTATTGACCAGGAGGTCGATCCGCCCCAATGATTGGATTGCCTCTTCCACCATCCTCGTCACATCCTGAGATAAAGAGACATCCGCACCAATGGCCATGGATTTCACTCCGAGGTTTTTGATCTCTTCAGCCACGGCCTTTGCCTTCCCTAAATTTCGCCCGTGGACGATGACATCCGCTCCTTCTCTGGCAAATCCAATCGCGAACTCTTTCCCGATTCCTCTGGTGGAGCCAGTGATGAGTGCAACTTTTCCTTTCAGCCTCATGGTTTCACCTCCATTAAATCCTTCGTAAAAATTCTCTCACCCTCTCCTCAAACAGAACATTTAAATGGCCGCTGTTCTCAGGTGACCATCCAAAAACTTCCTTCCAGACCTCCCTGCTCTCCATACACAGGTAAATAAAAAGATCGGGGGTTACCTCCCTTAACCATTTTACCATCTTCCGATACATTTCAACCCGGATCGCTTGTAAATAACGGATCTTGCCATCCCTCCCGGGGAACGACTCTCCTAAAAACATTCGGGTTTTAGGGAACCGTTTCTCAGCAATCCCCTTAAGCTGAGCCGGATATCGGAATCCCCCCATGCTGATCCATATGGTTCGTTTCGGATCGATCCGACTGAAAAGGAAATCGACTAACTCCTCATATCCCTTTTTCCACTCCTCATAGTCGATCATCGGGTCAAAATGGATTCCCAGAGGATACCCCGCCTCCTGACATTTCTTTGCCGCATCGATTCTCTCATTTAAAGAAGCGGTCCCGCTCTCCTCTTCTCCAATCAATGGCTGAGGAGTGAGCGACCAGGAAACGACCGTCCTCCCCCGGTGATTTAAAGAAAGAAGTGGGTCCACATTGGCTGACTTTGTCTTTAATTCGAGAATACCATTCTCTCTCTCAGCAAAATAGGAGGTGAGAAACCGGGAAACGGGAAAGAGGGTTTCCATGGCTAAGCTGTCGGAGAGTTCCCCTGTCCCCAAGCGGGAAAGAGGGGTTCGCCCCATTGAGAGAAAACCTTCGATCTCCTGAAGAAGCTCATCCCAGTTGGTGTAAAGGGTGAGAAATGGATTATTGAGGTATCCCTGAAGGACACAATAGGAACAATCCATCGGACAATTGCTGATGGCATTGATCACATAATATCCACAGCAGATATGGCGGGATGTCCCCGGACAGGGTTTCAACCGCCTTCCATAAAAATGGGTGATAAGAAGATTTCTTTTCCCCATCCCGATGGGATCGGTGATTGGGAGGAACTGTTTGATGAGATTTTTCTTGTCTTCGACTCTCTCCACCGGGACATCAGGCAAGGATTTCAGAAGATGCTGTGTCACCCAATCCTTCTCAGCTTTTTTATCGAGGTAGATTCGTTCAATTTGGAAGGGGAACATATTTTTTATCAAACTTAGAACTTTGCCCGCGCAATTTATCAATGATTCATTTCAAATTCCAATATCCAAATTTCAAATCCCAAATAATATCTAAATTTCAATTTCAAATGACCAAAACAATTTTTTTTGAAATTTTGGTTATTGGAATTTATTTGGTATTTGGTGCTTGGGATTTGGTGCTTACCCAGTAGCCTGAATCATCTCCCGAAACTCTTCTTTATCCGCAAGTAGAGATAGGGAGGAAAGGATGGCCCGGTATTCGTCCACAGATTCAAACTGAAACTCGATCCTCAACCCATTTCCCTCAAAATAGGGTGGATGATGGAGTGATACTCCAGAAGGTAAATTGAGCTCCTTTCGCTTTTTCTCAAACTCCTCCTCCATGCGTCTCATTTTCGGGTAACGGAGACCCATCAGAACCCTCTTCACGCGTTCTGTCCTTTGAATGGGGGTGAGTTCTTTCTGGGAAAGGAAAGCTTGAATTTCAGGACGATCGATAATCTCCTTTATAATGACTTGCTCTCGACGGGTAATCTCATCCAAAAGAGTTATCATCTCCCTCAGGCGATTTTCCCCCAATTTTAACGGAACGATTAAAGAGAGCAGGCTCCTTCGATCATCAGAAGAGAGAGTCGCGAGCCGTCGGATGTTGGACCGTGATACCCCTTCTTTCAATACATACTTCTTTACTTCATCCTCCATCTCGGCGAGAGAAAGATAGGTTCCTAATATCTTCTCGTTGGGCTCCAAAGAAAACAGAGGCAGATAGCGTTGAATGACTGCGGAGGGTTCGATTTGAAAATGATGAACCAATTTATAAAAGGTGATGGCTTTTTCTACCGAGTTAAACCCTCGAGAGGTTAAATTCTCATGGAGGGAGATGGAAAATAATTCCAATTCATCCCTTTCACTCTCTCCCAAAATCCTTGATTCAACTTCTCTGCTTCCTAACTCTTTCAGGACAGAAATTCGTCTAAAACCGCAGACGATCTGGTATTGATCTCCCTTCTTCCTTAAAAGGACCGGCTGAATTAACCCGATCGCTTTGATGGAGGATCGAAGGTCTTGAAGGTCGGGCATAAAATTGACAGAGAAGGTTTCATCCGAGAGATCAATCTCCTGAAGAGGTATTTTTTGAATTGGTTTCATATTACCTCATCGGTCATGCTGAATTTATTTCAGCATCTAATCCAATAGACCCTGGCACGAAGTGATGAACGAATGTGAATCAACAAGTTCAGGGTGACAAGATAAAGACTTCCGTCTTTCAAAAAAGATTTGTTTTAACGTTTAGCATTTGCATTAAATCTCAATCCCATATCTCCTCATGATTTCCTGGTAATATCTCCCTTCGAATTCATTTCCTCTTTTTAAAAAACCCTTCGATAGGACCTGACATTTCTTTTCCATTTCTTTCAGAACACTTTCCCTTTCCTTCTGTCCAACACAGGGTTCGGACAGAAGTTTTTCCAGTGCGATCACCCGGTAGCGGTCATTTCCCCATGTACGGTTTGAGAGCTGGTCCGGATGTCCGCCCCGTTTGATGATCAGTTTCTTATTGACAAAAAAGATGGGAAACCGGACTGAAACCCTGAGCCAGAAGTCGTAATCTTCACACACCGGAAGCGCTTCGTCGAAGAGACCGACTTTTGAGAAGAGATTCTTCCTCATCATGGCTGAAGAAGGGCTGATGATGCAGAGAGGGAGGCATTTCTCAAAGATCCAGCCGGAATATTTCGAATGTTTCTTCATCGCGTTGACTCTCTTCCCTCTCCGGATCCAGACCTCGTCGGTATAACAAAGAGGGTAGTGCGGGTTGTCGTCGAGAAAGGCGACCTGGACTTTTAATTTTCCCTTCCCCCATAAATCATCCGAATCCAGGAAGGCGATATATTTCCCCTTAGCATGAAGGACGCCTCTATTTCTGGCCGCACTGACACCTCTATTCTCGGTGTGTTCAATGACCTTGACCCTTCCCCCATATTGCTTCATCTCTTCGGAAGTTCCGTCAGTGGAACCATCATCCACAACGATCAATTCAAAATCTTCAAAATCCTGGGTCAATACGGACTGGACTGCCTCCTTCAACATGGGCAGCCGGTTATAGGTGGGAATGATGACAGAAACTTTGGGCATGGTTTTGAAAATAGTTAGGAGTTCGGAGTTTTGAGTTCGGAGTATTTTTTAAATCTTAAATATCTAAACCCCGATTAGTTATTATTTTCTCCGAACTCCGAACTAATCACTCCGAACTGGTTAGTTCGGTTAGGCAATTCGCCTCGTCATCTTTTTCAACCGGTTGATCCGTTTTTTTAAAATCTCAGCCATCTTTAAATTTTTTTCCTGTAACAATTCTTCCCTTTTTGCCCTGAGCTCCTTTGCTTTCTGTTTCAGTTGGGGGATGGTCAGCACCACTTTTTCTTTCTTGGCAACGATCAGCTTTTCTTTTTTTGGCTCAGGTTCGGTAATGCCCTTAGCTTTCCGGATGGCAACGACCAACTCTTCTTTCTTCATCGCGTGAACGCCATGGATTCCGGGCAGCCCGAGAGCCATCTCCCTCAATTCTTTGGCGGTCATCTTCTCTATTGGCTTCTCTTTTTTCTCCATTCTTATCTCCTCCTCATCGAATAGAAAGATTGAACATCTGAAAAGCGATGAATAGTAATTTATATGATTTCTCAGGCCAAATCAACCCCATTGGAGTTATAAAAAAAGGGTAGTCCGTTGGACTACCCTTTTCAAATTCTGGCGGGAGCGACGGGGATCGAACCCGCAACCTCCGACGTGACAGGCCGGCGCTCTAACCAGTTGAACTACGCCCCCGCTCTAATCAAAGGAATGTGGAAAGTGGAATGTGGCATGTGGATTAAACAACTGAAACCTGTCTACTTTCCACTATCTACTATCTACTCTCCGAATCATGGTAGGCGGAACAGGGATTGAACCTGCGACCTCCGGCTTGTAAGGCCGGCGCTCTCCCAACTGAGCTATCCGCCCTCGATCAAAACTTAATGGAATTACCTCTCAAATGTCAAGTTCAAGCGGCTCCGGCCTCTTTCTCATAGAGAAGGATCGGACTTTCGTGATTGAGAACGACCTCTTCACTGATGATGCATTCACGGATGTTCGGCTGAGAGGGAAGCTCATACATCACATCCAGCATCGTGTTCTCCATGATCGCCCGCAACCCCCGGGCGCCGGACTTCCTCTTGATGGCCTCCTTCGCAATAGATGTCAGGGCTCCCTCGGTAAACCGGAGTTTTACATTCTCGAAGTCAAAAAGTTTCTGATACTGCTTGACCAGCGCATTTTTCGGCTTCTTCAAGATGTCGACCAGGGCTTCCAGGCTGAGCTCCGAGAGGGTGGCGATCATCGGGAGTCTTCCGATAAATTCGGGAATCAAACCAAACTTCAGCAGATCCTCGGGCTGAACCTCTTTAAGCAATTCTCCCATATCCCGCTCTTCCTTGGTCTTGATGTCTGCCCCAAACCCTAATGTCTTTCCTCCAACCCGCTGTTCAACAATTTTTTCCAGTCCGACGAAAGCCCCTCCGCAGATAAAGAGGACATTGGTTGTATTGATCTGAATGAATTCCTGTTGGGGATGTTTGCGGCCTCCCTTCGGCGGCACACTCGCTACGGTCCCTTCGATGATTTTGAGCAGGGCCTGCTGGACCCCTTCTCCCGAAACATCCCTTGTAATGGATGGGCTATCCGATTTTCTTGAAATCTTATCGATCTCATCAATATAGACGATCCCTTTCTGACAGCGTTCGATATCGTAATCCGACGCCTGAAGAAGACTCAGGATGATATTCTCCACATCCTCGCCGACATATCCGGCCTCTGTGAGGCAGGTGGCATCCGCAATCGTGAAAGGGACATCAAGGATTCGGGCCAGCGTTTGAGCCAGGAGCGTTTTCCCGGAACCCGTAGGACCGATGAGGAGGATATTGGATTTCTGAAGCTCCACCTCGCTGGAGAGAACCCGTGAGTCAATTCGCTTATAGTGATTGTGGACGGCCACCGATAAAATCCTCTTGGCATGCTCCTGCCCGATCACATATTCATCCAGCCTGGCCTTGATCTCCATGGGTTTGGGAACGGTTAGCTTCCCGGGAACGAATCTCTCCTCGGTTTCTTCGGCGATGATCTCATTGCAGAGCTCGATGCATTCGTCACAGATATAGACCGTGGGGCCCGCGATGAGTTTCCTCACCTCATCCTGGCTCTTACCGCAGAACGAACAGTGCAACACGTTCCCGTAACTTCCTCCGTTCGATTTCATCTCCCCCTCCTTTCTGATCTCTCCCCGGAATTAACCCTGAGACCGGACAGGGCGCTGGATGACCACCTCATCAATAATGCCATATTCCTTTGCCTGATGACCGTTCATATAAAAATCCCGTTCCGTATCGGTCCCAATCCTCTCTAACGGCCGGAGGGTATGCTTTGCCAGAATGGCATTCAACTCTTCCCGGAGTCGAAGAATCTCCTTCGCCTGAATGTCCACATCCGTGGCCTGCCCCTGAAACCCTCCCATGGGTTGATGGATGAGGATCCTCGAATGAGGAAGGGCGTACCGCTTTCCCTTCTCCCCGGCTGATAGAAGAAGGGCCGCAATGCTTGCCGCCTGTCCCATGCACAAAGTGGAAACCTTCGGACGGATATACTGCATGGTATCATAAATGGCTAACCCGGAGGTAACGATTCCTCCCGGAGAATTAATATAGAGGTGAACATCCTTATCCGGGTCTTCCGATTCCAGAAAGAGCATCTGGGCAATCACCAGATTGGCCACATCGTCATCGATGGCTGTGCCGACAAAGACGATCCGCTCTTTTAAAAGGCGTGAATAGATATCATAAGCCCGTTCCCCTCTTCCATCCCTCTCGATCACAATCGGTATCAGTGTCATTTTCCCCTTCCTCATTAATCATTCCTGTCTACTGACAGTTACGAAATATTTGCTTTCTCCAGGAGAAAGTTCAAAGTCTTATCGGTCAGGATCCCGGTCTTCAGTTCGGGGATCAATCCGTTCTTTTCATAATATCGTTTCACCACATCAATTTTCTGATGGGTTTTCTCTGAAATGGATTGGAGACGTTCATCCGCCTCCTCATCGGTCACTGTCATCCCTTCCTGGGCGGCAATCTTTTCAAGAATTAAATAGGTTCGAACCTGTTTCTGCGCTACCTCCCGATAATCCTCCTGGAGTTTTTCCTCCGGGATATTCAAATTTTTTAGGGCGATCCCCTGGCTGGCCAATCTCAACTTGGTATCCGAAACGAGGGCCTTGGCCTGCTCCACTACCATGCTCTCAGGAATTTCAAAGGAGTTCGCTTGAATCAACTGCTCGATCATCTGATCTTTCAGTTGCCGATCCAGCATCAACTCCTTCTCCTTTTCGATCTCCTCTTTTAATTTGGCCTTTAAATCCTCAAGGGAAGCGTAATCCCCTAAATCTTTTGCAAATTCATCATCCAGGGGAGGAAGAACTTTCTCCTTTATCTCTTTAACCTTGACGAGGAAAGAAACCGTCTTCCCAGCCCATTTTTTATATCCGTAATCTTCGGGGAAGGGAACCTCTATCTCCTTTTCCTCTTCCAGATTTAGGCCAACCAACTTCTCTTCCAAGGCCGGGATAAATCGCCCGCTTCCCACCTCAACGGTGAAGTCGACAGCCTTCCCCTCTTCTAATGGTTTATTGTCCATTCTGGCTTCATAATCGATGATGACATGATCTCCGGACTGAATGGGCCTGGGTTCTGGAACCGTTCTCAACTGGGCGTGGAGATTTTGAAGCCCTTTCAGCCTTTCCTCCACCTCCTCCTCTTTTGCGCTCTCTTTATTCCCTTCAATATTTAAACCGATGTAACCCTCAATCTTGATCTCAGGTTTGACTTCAACGGTGGCTGAATATTGAAAAGGTTTTCCGCTCTCCAGCTCCCCGGGGTCGATCACAGGAGGAGAGACAGGATGGAGATCCTTCTCGGAAAGGGCGGCCGGGTAAGTCTCCTGAATCAGTTTCTGAATCACCTCTGACTTGACATAGTCTTTGAAATGCCTCTCCAATATATCCCTGGGAATTTTGCCTGGCCGGAACCCCTTGATCTTCGCTTGCTTCCCCACTTGCTGATAAAAGGATTCGACCTCTTTCGTCACCTGCTCCAGAGGAATTTCAATATTAATTTTCTTCTTAATCGAGCTAATCTCCTCAACCGTCACATTCATTTAATATCCCTTTCACACTGCTTTAGGCTTACTGCTTTTCGTCTCTCGTCCATCGTCCATCGTTCTTCTGTTTTCCGATCTTGGTGCCGAGGGCGGGACTCGAACCCGCACAGTCTTTCGACCACGAGATCCTAAGTCTCGCGCGTATCCCAATTTCGCCACCCCGGCTAAAAAATGTTGGTGAGCCGTGCGGGAATCGAACCTGCAACCTACTGATTAAGAGTCAGTTGCTCTACCAATTGAGCTAACGGCCCACTACTCTAAAAAGATCATTGCAAAATGGTCAATTAGCAATGAGCAATTAGCAATTTAACAACATTGCTAATTTTGCATTGTTAATTTTGCAATTTGCATTGGTTTCCATGCGGCGCCCTAAACTACGTCGAGTTTAGGGCAGCCATGCACCTCAAATGGTGCATGGCGCGCCCGGTCCGACTCGAACGGACGGCCTGCGGATTCGAAGTCCGACGCTCTATCCAGCTGAGCTACGGGCGCTTTTGGGGTGAGTGAAGGGACTCGAACCCTCGACCACTGGGGCCACAACCCAGTGCTCTATCCGCCTGAGCTACACTCACCACCTAAAAATCATTGTAAAATGGTCAATTAGCAATGATCAATTAGCAATTAAACAACATTGCTAACTTTCCATTGCTAATTTTGCAATTTGCATTGGTACCATCTCTGGCGCGCCTGGAGGGATTCGAACCCCCGGCCTACGGATTAGAAGTCCGTAGCTCTATCCATCTGAGCTACAGGCGCTTGGCATACAACTTTATGACTTTCCTCAATTTTGGTCAAGGGAAATTATAAGATTAAATTTTGCGAGTGTAAAGAGGTTGGACCATGGATCAGGTAACCTTTCGAAAAGAATGGACATTTATAACCGTGTGAAAATGTGTTTAAAATCATAGGGTTCATTTCCCCCCGTGTCTCAGATGAAGCGCTTTTCTTAGGCAGGATATCGTCCGCTTACGAGGCTTCTTCAAACATCAACTTCAATCCGTAAACGAGTTGGTCTTTGGTAAAGGGTTTGGTCATATAGTAATTGGCTCCTAATTCGTACCCCTTGAACATATCAACCTCGTCATTTTTGGCTGTCAGAAGGATGATGGGAATCTCATTCAACTCCGGGTTTGACTTCACCTCTTTGATGACTTCCCAGCCATTCTTATTGGGCATCATGACATCACAGATGATCAGGTCGAACTTCCCTCCCCCGATCTTTTCGATTGCCTTTTCCCCATCTTCGGCCTCTGTCACCTCATATCCCAGCTTGTTCAGATGGATTTTTAAAAACTTCCTGATCACCTCTTCATCATCGACGATCAAGATCCGTTTGCTCATGACTCTTCCCTCCATTTTGGAAACTTAATTGTAAAAGTGGTCCCAACGCCTTCCGTGCTTTCAATCTCGATCGTTCCCTCATGTTTGGTGACAATCCGGTAAACGATATTTAATCCGAGACCCGTTCCTTCACCTATCTTTTTCGTCGTGAAGAAAGGATCAAAAATCTGGTTCAGATACTTGGGAGGAATTCCAACCCCGCTATCACTCACTTTTATTTCCACAAAATCCTTGAGCGATCGGCTGGATAAAATCAAATGGCCTCTCTTCCCATTCATCGCCTGAAATGCGTTGGTGATCAAATTGGTAAACACCTGCTGAATCTCACCGGGGTTAGCCTTTATTTTTTCACCTGGCTGAAAATTCTTAATCACTTCCACGGGAGCAGATTTGATCCCCAGTTGAACCATCCTCAACGAAGTCTCAAGAATTTCATGAGGATCGATCGGACTGAGCTCTTCCCTCTTGGCGGTCCGGGAATAAGACCGCAGACCGTTGACAATCTCACCGATTCTCTGGCCGCAGGTCAGGATATCCGTCAGGTAATCCTTATTTTTTAATGGGTCTTCTTCCTCAAGGGCAATCTCAGCCATCCCGATAATCCCGCTCAGGGGGTTATTGATTTCATGGGCCACCCCTGAAGCCAGTATCCCTATCCCGGCTAGTTTCTCAGACTGGATCAGCTGTTCCTGAAGCCTTTGCTCTTCCGTAACATCTTTGACATATTCAATCAAATAGAGAAGATTTCCTTTTCCATCCGAAACAGGATAAGAGAAAATTTCTTGGGCTCTCTCTGTTTCCGGGAACTTAAGAATGGCAGAAGCTGGTTGCCGGGTATCAAGTGTCACCGACAGGGGACAGCCTTCGCAGGGAGAGGTTCTTTGATAATAGGCCCTGTAACATTTTTTTCCAATCAGCTCTGTAAAGGTAGTGGAGTGCTTCTCGATAACGGCTTTATTAACGCGAAGGATCTCAAAATCCGGAGACTGGATGGAAAGCTGGTCCCCGATGCCGTCAAAGATGGCCTCAAGGTTTCTCTTGCTTTCAATGATCTTCCTTTCAAGTTTTCTTTTTTCGGTTATGTCCCGGAAGATCATCTGAAAGAAAGACTTTTCACCCAGGCCAATCCTCTTGATAGATAAATCGGCCTCGAAGAAAGCACCGTCACTCTTCCTTAAGGGGAGATCATCAACCCTCCCTTCCCCTTTTTCAACGACTTCATTCAAATAACTCTTCGCCTTTTCATTCTCCTCCACCCCGAATAGATCGAAGATTTCTCTCCCCAATAGCTCTTCTTTAGTATAATGGGTGGTTTTCTCCGCCTCTCGATTCACATCTACAATCTGCAAGGAAGGGTCTTTCAGGATGATAATCCCTTCGTTCGCATTCTCAAAGAGGCCTCGATATTTGTCCTCGGAGATGCTGAGCTCTTTGCGTTTCTCTCCGGTTAAGGTTTGAACGAGGTAGCCGTAGAAGGCCGTCATGATGAAAATAAAAGGGATCCGGAGCGCATAACTGCTGCCTTCTACTGAAATCAAAAGCCCCCAGGAATAGAGGAGAAATCCATAGAGGATGGCGGTGGCGCCTCCGATAAACATCAATAACTTAAAATTTCGACTCAGCGAGGCAAAAATGATGATCAGGAAAAAGACCAGGTAAAAATCGGTGACCATCTTCTCTGAGAGATACATTCCGGATAAGACGATCCCTGTATCCGCAATCACCAGTGGATAGAAGAACCTTGGATTTGAAAACCACGAACTGGGAAAAAAGGTCAATATGACATTGGAGATGAGGTATCCCAAAACAAGAAGATGACTTAGATCCGGATCAGCCACCTTCCCCCTTCCAAGGAGGATGAGATAGGAGGTGACAATAATGGCAGTCCATCTGAGGAGCAAAATAATTTTTTTCCTGTCTCGCTCTTTCATGACAAACAAGAGAAACAGCAAAAAATATACCAGAATCAACAGGTTGGAAATAATTCATCACAAACCACTTCTAACTATAAGGAATTTTTGACTTTATTAAAATATGGACAATCTGCGATTTTTTTCCATTTTACCGTAATAGTGTTCGATTTTTTCCAATTCCTTGACATTTTGTGCATTATTGAAGGAGAAGTAATGTCTTGTGGGTTTATTGGGTTGGAGGAAATAGGTTTAAAAAGGTCGGTTGGCCTGACTGATCACTGATCACTGGTTACTTAATTACTAAGGAATGGTCGGGGCGAGCCGATTTGGCAGGCAAGTGCCGCAAAAGGGTACAATATAAAAGTTATTTCATCTCCTGGAAGCCTCCGCGCAAGCCGGGACGAAGGATGGATGCTCCATGCTAATTAATGATAAGCCTTTTTATAGATAAATCTATCACCCTATCTCCCTGTCCCCTCATCTCCCCATCTCTTCGTCTTAATGGAATGGCCAACTTTTTATGGATGCCACCTGCACCCTCATTCAATCTTTTTTTGAATCATCCGGAAAGTTTCTTCGTAGATCCGTTCTCGTGGACCGATGGCAACCAATTCAATCTGTTCAGGTTCTTTGATCCTGTAGATGATTCTGAAAGAACTGACTCGAAAACTTCTCGACCCCGATAGTTCATCCATGAGTGCTTTACCCGAAAAGGGTTCAAATAAAATGATTTTCAAAGAGGCCTTAACCTTCTTCTTCAGAGAAGGATGCATTGTTCTGATCAGCTCTTTAACGTCCTTTGGAACAACAAGTTTATACATAAGTCTACCTTATCCCATTAGCGGAACAATTCATCAAGGGTATAGAGCTTTGCTCTTTTTATTCTTAACGCCCTGAGTCCCTTTTTTATTTCTTTCATCAAGGCTGAATCCGATCGAACAGCGACCGTTTCCTTCAGACTTTCGAACTCTTCCGGACTGACTAACACAGCGGCTGGACGACCGTTTTTAGTGATCAGAATCTCCTCGTCGGTCGCGTTGACCGTATCGATCAATCCACTCAGCTTCATCTTTGCCTCGGAGACAGATAAGGCTTTCATAATTTTGACCTCCATTTAGGTTGACCAGAATTTAGACTATTCTAACAAAGAGGTGTGAGGGTGTCAAACTTTTTTTCGGTATTCAAAAATCATTTTACCATGTTTTTTAAATCGACTCGAAGACTGACTAAAATCGTGAAATCTTTAAAATGATGCTTTCCGGAAAGGTTCACCCCGTTAGAAATTCCAGTCGTTACGACTCGAAACCGAGCGGGGTATTAGATCCTGCCCACCTTTCAAAGGAATACGCACGGAGGACAGCAGAGATTCTCAATGGATTATGCGGGGTTATCACGATTCATGGAAACAATTTGGAAACAATGGCTAAAAATGAAAAAATGTCAAAAAGTCCCTCTCTTGCAAGTGCCTGAAATTTTTTGGAAAACTGGTCGGGGCGAGCCGATTTGAACGGCCGACCTCCTGCTCCCAAGGCAGGCGCGCTAACCAGGCTGCGCTACGCCCCGACTTCTCAAACTAAAATCACAAACCACATACTCCAAATGATTACCAATAACCAATTTGAAAATGGGAATATATCCAACTTCCATTTGAACGGCCGGTCCGGCCCGCTCACCCTCTCGTGGGCGTGCCATAAGTCGCTCCTTATTCGTCGCGACGCCGACCTTCCCGAGAGGTCTCGGGACGCGCTAACCAGGCTGCGCTACGCCCCGATCTTTCGTCAAATTCCAATAACCAAATTCCCTGCCTACCGCAGGCAGGCAAGCTCCAAATAATAACCAATGATGAAATTACCAGATTTCTTGATTATTTGGAATTGGAATTGTGTAAAAAATACCTCCTTTCCCCTGGCGGGAGAGGATTGAGGTGAGGGGGTAAATGAATTCAATTGTTCACCC